>CAMWMW010000028.1 GCA_947175455.1 uncultured Porphyromonadaceae bacterium
GACCAAGCCTCACGGAAAGCATGGCGCGACAACCGAAAATGTGAAGAAATACATGGATTTCGCGGCAGAGCAGGGTTTTGACGCCGTGCTCGTAGAAGGGTGGAACATCGGTTGGGAAGACTGGTCCGGCAAGATGAAGGACGAAGTGTTTGATTTTGTCACTCCCTATCCAGACTTCGATCTCCCCGCGATACGCGATTATGCGAAATCCAAAGGAGTGAAGATGATCATGCACCATGAGACCTCAAGCTCGGTGCGTAATTATGAGCGCCGCATGGACGAGGCATATCAGTTTATGAAAGACAACGGCTATGATGCCGTGAAAAGCGGATATGTGGGCAACATAATCCCGGCAGGAAGCAACCATTTCAGCCAGTGGCTTGTAAACCATTACCAGTATGCCGTGGAGAAAGCCGCCGACTACAGGATAATGGTCAATGCTCATGAGGCTGTGCGTCCCACCGGAATCTGCCGCACCTGGCCAAACCTTATCGGCAACGAGTCTGCCCGTGGATCCGAGTATCAGGCTTTCGGCGGAAGCAAGCCGAGCCACACCACTATTCTTCCTTTCACACGCCTTGTCGGCGGACCGATGGATTACACACCCGGACTGTTCGAAAACGATATGCGCAAGTATAATCCCAAAAACACATCATGGGTGAACACCACGCTTGCAAATCAGCTTTCGCTCTATGTCACAATGTCAAGTCCGCTTCAGATGGCAGCCGACTTCCCCGAGACTTACGAGAAGTTCATGGATGCCTTCCAGTTCATCAAGGATGTGGCGCTCGACTGGGACAAAAGCTTTTATCTTGAGGCGGAACCGATGGAATATCTCACAGTGGCAAGAAAAGCCAAAGGAGAGGAGAAATGGTTTGTCGGCGGCACAAACGGTGCCGATCCCCGCACCGCCGAGGTGGACTTCAGTTTCCTCCCTGCGGGAAAATACAAGGCGGTCATATATCGTGATGCCAAAGATGCGCACTACAGAAATAATCCGCAGGCATACGTGATTGAAACCAAAAACGTGACACCCAAAACGAAAATGAAAATATATGAGGCGGCTGGCGGAGGCTTCGCTATCTCTATATTGCCCCTCTGACACACAATCTATACCACATAAAACACACAATGCGAAAACCGGAGAGCGGGGTGTCCCGTTCTCCGGTTTATATTAAACACAGCCTCGAAACCGGTTTCAAGGTCGTTTGTCAGTGAATCTTCAATACCGGTATGGTTTTATATTCCATGTCCTGTGGCAAAGACACTGCAAGACCATTGGATGTCTGTCTGAATTTTACGTGTCCGTGTCCGAGCAATTCCACGCGTTTTACTTTCGTATTTCCGGATGCGAGTGACTTTATGTTTACATTGTTGTCTTCCGGCCAGGCAAGCACAATGGCATACAACGTTTTATCTTTTTTAGTGAAACGTATCTCTTCGGCGGTCATGTCGGAATAAGCTCCTTCGTTGAATCCCTGGTCATTGAGCGGTATGTCGGTTTCTGCAACCGGACCCTCTCCGAACCGTTTCCAGGGACGTGTGCCGTAAATCGCTTCTTTGTTTCTGTTCATCCATTTGCCGATACCCTCTATTATCGCAGCTTCCTTTTCATCGAAAGTGCCGTCGCCGCGTAACGGGATGTTGAGAAGCAGATTGCCGTTTTTACTCACTATGTCGGCAAGAAGTCTGATTACTGTCTGCGCCGATTTGTAATGTCCTTTGTCATATATGTCGGTATTGTAGTGCCAGCCTCCTATGCACGAGCACGATTGCCATGGAAGAGGTATTATCTCGTTCGGTGCGCCTCGCTCCACATCCCATACCAAAGCCTCTTTCTGCAAGTCGGTAAGAATCTTGCCGAACATTACGGCTTCATTCTTACCGCCGTGGGTCTGCATGTTGTGGTTGTAGAAATGTGCCGCTATCTTGAGACCGGCATCGCTTACCGGGTAGAACGGTACGCCGGTTGTGTCGAAATAGAGCAGGTCGGGATTGTAACGGTTGATTACATCAAGCGTGCGGTTGTAGAAGTTGGTGCAGAATTCTTCAGACGGGAGTGCCGCGCCGTTTTCCCATCCCCATTGTCTTCCGACCATGCCGTCTGCCCAGCTGCCTTCGCTGAGAGGGTGGTTCTGCACATATAGCTGCTGAGGATCCATTCCCTCCCACCATTTTCCTTTGCCGTCGGCAATGGTCAGGACACCGTCATAAGGAATTCCCATCTTGTCGCCTTTGCGGTCATAGCGCCGGGAAGGCTCATACCATGTCCAGGCATGGTCGGCGTGCAGGCTGACCCCGAAAGGAAGACCATGCTTGCGGGCTGCCGCTGCCCATTCGGCGAGAATGTCTCGTTTCGGACCGATATTTACAGAATTCCAGGGCTGGTATTTGCTGTCCCAGAGGTCGAAATTGTCATGGTGGTTGCCAAGCACAAAGAAATATTGCGCCCCTATGCTTTTGTAAATTGCCACGAGACTGTCAGGATTCCACTTTTCAGCCTTGAAAAGCGGCAGGATATCCTTGAAACCGACTTCAGAAGGGTGACCGTAGTTGGCAACGTGATGTCTGTATGCATGTGAGCCTTCCTGATACATTCCGCGTGCCATCCAGTCGCCTGATCCTTCCACGCATTGCGGTCCCCAATGCGCCCAAATGCCGAATTTCGCGTTGCGGAACCATTCGGGAGTCTTGTATTTGCGCAGAGACTCCCATTCGGGCTCAAATTCCCCCTTTGCCATCGGTTCGTCAGCTTCAGAGACTTTTATCGCCGGCTGTGGAATCTCATCGGCATATGCGGAATGTATCGCAGCCGATATTGTCAGAATGGATATGGATGAAATTATTATTTTTTTTAACATAATCATTTCAGTATGTATTTTTTTACTGAATTGCGGTTGTCGGCGGTTGCCTTGATGATAATTGTGCCGGGAGCCATGTTTGACATGTCAAGTGTGGAGTTCTCAGATGAAGAGAGAAGACATCCTGCGATGTCATAGACTTTAAGGTATGCTTCGGCAGCTGTTACATATGCTGTTCTGCCGGCAACATGGATTTCCAGATCCGAATCCGGAATCTCGGCAATGCCGGATGATTCGGGCATGGTGACGGTATATACACCTCCTGTTTCCGTGGGGAACAGGATATTGTCATCATCGGTTTTTGTAAATGACACCTTGTTGCCCTTCAGGTCTGTTATCTCAGCTTCGGATATGCCTTTGTAATTCAATCTGCATTCAAGCCCAGCTCCTGATTTTATAGTCGCCGAGGTCAGACGGCTGTCAAGCCATGTCTGGTCTATCTCAAAATTACCTTCTGCCTTGACTCCACGAAGGCTTCCCGCCTCCCAGTTCGGAGACAGTGTCGGCAGAAGACGTATTTTCCCCCCATAGCTTTGCAGCAGCATCTCTGTCACGCCGGCAGTGTATCCGAAGTTTCCATCGATCTGGAAAGGTGCGTGTGAATCAAGCAGATTATAATAGATTCCGCCGGCTCCGCTGCTCTGACCGTAGGATGAGGAATGCCGCAAGGCTTTCTTTATTATGGCATGGGCGTGTTCTCCGTCAAGAGCGCGTGCCCATAAGGCTATCCTCCATGCGAGAGACCATCCGGTAGAGATGTCGCCGCGTTGTTTCAGAGAATTGACTGCCGGTGTGAACCACTCGCTTTCAGGGGTGATTTCAGAGAAAGGATACATTGCCATGAGATGAGACTGGTGGCGGTGACCGTTTTCTCCAACTGTATAATCGCTTTTTTTCCATTCGCGAAGAAGGGGGTCGCCGGCACTGACTCCGTTACTTGTGGCTCCCCAGTTGCCGTTATATGTCTCGATTGCGAGACCTTTGTCAAGGTTGTCGAGTTTGTCGCGAAGTTCTGTCTTGAAACCGTTGTCTACGCCGGCGTCATCCCCGAGTGTTTCAATTGCCAGCATTGTTGTCTTGAACAGTTCGTGAAGAATCTGCTGGGCGTGGGCGGTAGCGTCTTCTTCTGCCGGTCCGTGTTCCGGTGACCATTCCTTCGGTGCAACCCATTTGCCGTCAGTGTCTTTTACAAGGCGTTCCATCCAGAATCTTACGCAACTTGTCATTACGGGCATTGCTCTGTTTTTTAGAAACTCGCGGTCAAGGGTGTAAAGATAGTGCTGCCATAGATGCGAGCAATACCATGCGTTGGCGATGACGTAGTTCTCGGCATAATCCGAATGACCGAAGATGTTATTCTGGGTGAAGCATGTCCAGCCTGTTGTCTGTCCTGAGCGGCGTGCGTATTCCTGCCATTGCTCATGTTCAAGAGCCATGCTGTAGATATAATTCAGATATGGCATGTGCATTTCTGAAAGATTGGTGGATTCCGCCGGCCAGTAATTCATCTGCACATTTATGTTGGAATGTATGTCGCACTGCCATGCAGGAGAGTTTGAATGATTCCATATTCCCTGAAGGTTAGCCGGAGTGTCCATTCCTCTTGAGGAACTAATGAGGAGATAGCGACCGAATGCGTAATAAAGTTCCTCAAGCATTAGGCACGAGGGATCCGTAGGAGATGGAACCGGGCGACGACCGTTGTATCTTTTTACCAGTGCGTCTGTGGCGCGGTCGTGTGCCGCTCCGTCGATAAGCAATTCCGCACGGCCGAAATACTTCCCGAAGTCAGCCATATGGTCCGACAGCATCGCATCCCACCCTTTGGCTTGCGCGGCATCTACACGATTGTCAACCATGTTGTACATTGCGTTGACATCGCTGATATATGTGGGGGAGTGCTGGTCGAAATTTGTGGCGCCGGCAAGAATGATCACCAGCTCATCGGCATTTCTGATTTCGATGCAGTCATCTTTTGTCTCGACCGAACCACCTGTTGGCACCGCTCTTACTTTTGCTTTGAAACTTACAAGGTCAAGAAGACCCTCGATCGTTGCCTCTCCGTTTTTATAGAGAGGTACGAGCATTCCGAGTTTCACGCCGTTGAAGAGTCGCAGGCGCACGCTTATTTTTTCTTTTTGTGAGGCTCCGAGGCGTATAACGACTGCTTTGTCCGGATAACTTGCGATATATTCACGCGTATACTCTACGGTTTCATCGGGAGATTTATAAAAAACGTTTGCTTTTCCTTCTGCCATATCAAGGTTTCTGACATAACCGGTAACTGCTTTGTCGGCGGAATTGCCGAATACGCCGGAGATGTCCTCAATGTACAGGTTCCCGAAGTTCTGATAGCATCCTCTTGTGGTCGGACTGCCTGTCCACAGGGATTTGTCGTTGAACTGGATTCTGTCCTGAGCGATTCCTCCGAAGATCATTGCCCCGAATTCACCGTTGCCGATCGGAAGTGCATATTCCATCCACTGGTCGACACTCGTGTCGGAAGTGGCTGGATTTGTATACCATAGGGTATGGCGGTGTTCGGGAGTGTAGTCGACAGCCGGTGTCACGTCGTATTCTTTGATTGTTGTTAGCTCCGGTACATTCGGAAGGTCTTCCTGACGAAGAAATTTGACCGCGTTGTTGGATTCACCGGGGGTGTAAAGACCGATGTTGACACCTGGTCCGGTGTTGCCCCATTGGTTCCAGCGGTTCCACTCGTCACCCTTGTCGGGGTATTCAATCTCCCAGCTGTCGGACAAAGCCGGATTGGCGGAAGGCACGAGACGAAATGTGGCTGCTTTTGCCGGGTCATCTGTAGTTCTTATGCGGGAATCATAGTAGACATAATTCCCTTCTTTCCCAAGAATGCGGAATTCTTCCTGATTGCCGATAAATTTCCAGAGCTGGTTGTCTTTGGTACGATTGGCTATGCGGGTGATTACGCTCACACCGGCACCCTGATCTCCAAGCACCGTCTCTCCGGCGGTAAACACAATATAGTACCAGTGGTCTTCCTCGCTGTTGCTGAATACAGGAAGAACTGGTGTGGCTTTCGAACCCAAGACTCCGAGCAATATGGTCAGAGTAATGATGAATGATCTGAGTTTCATGGATGTTATGTTATTATTGTATTTTTTTCAAAATTAGCAAAAGAGGCAATACTATGAAAAAACAGGATTGTAATATGATAACAATATCAATAATATTATATGAATTTAACAAATAATGATTAATTTTGTATGTAATGTCACAAATAGCATGCATATATAATTACGGACGCGTCTATCATGAGAACGACTGGAATTTCAAGATTCCGGGGAGTGTGTTCTGGCGAATATATCTTGTGTCGGAAGGGGAGGCGCATGTGCGCATATATGATCGCATTTATAGATTGCGCCCCGGACACATGTATCTGATTCCGGCTTTTGTGCCGCATGAGGATATGCTCAAGGGTTCTTTCGTACACAGGTACCTGCATTTCCGTCTTGATGACGCGTATCTTGAGGCAGTCATGGATAAGCATGACCTCGTTTTCGAGATTCCTGAGACCGCAGTGCTTTCCGATATTTTTATGCGTATAGGTGAATTGTGTGAAGGATTCGAGCTTGAGACTCCGATTCCGCAGGCTTATGAGAAAAAATCGAGCATTATTTCTGGTCACACAGATATGAAGAGCTTCCGCTGTCGTCAAGACTGGAACTTGACGGGTATATAATGGTTCTTCTGTCTCATTTCATGCGAGTCAGTCGTGTGTGGGGGCTTGCCGCAAATCTTCGGGTTGAGAAAGGGAAGGCATTCATAGACCGGCATTTCGGAGAGCCTGTCACGGTAGAGGATGTCGCACGCTATGTCAATATGCGACCTGAGAGTTTCATACGCGCGTTCAGGCAGGAATATAACCGCACTCCGCATTCCTGCCTGATGGAGAAAAGGATAAACCGCGCCAAAAACCTGCTCCTTCTGAGTGCTATGTCGGTCAAGGAGGTCGCATTGTCATGCGGCTTCCGGGATTCATCTCATTTCTGCATGATGTTCAGGCGGGCGGCGGGAGTAAGTCCGGGAGTGTTCAGGCGCGGAGGGGGATCATAGACGCATTGTCATACAGGTTCATTTTGACAATTCTATAATTTCGCAATCGCGCATCTCTGTGCCGTCAATGGTGATGCGCACCAGTGTGCGGACTTTCTGCCACCCCTGGTTGCCGGCTGCCCCGGGGTTGATGTGGAGCAGGTCAAGCTCGTTGTCGAAAATGATTTTAAGCAGATGGGAGTGACCGTCGACCATCAGTTTTATTCTCTCGTCTTTGAGGAGTCTCTTCATACCCGGCGACCATTTGCCCGGATACCCGCCGATATGGGTGAGCAGTACCCTGACACCTTCAACTGTGAAGATATCGGTTTCGGGGCATTTGCGTCTGACCATGCCGTGGTCAATATTTCCGGAAACAGCCCTTACAGGGGCTGTTTCACGCAAACGTTCTATTATGGTGTAGTCGCCGATGTCTCCTGCATGCCAGATTTCATCGCAATCCTTGAAATGCAGGGCGTAGCGGTCGTCCCACAGACCGTGGGTGTCGCTCAGTATTCCGATTCTTCTCATCTGACAAGTATCTTGCGACCTCGGGATATATACAGACCGGGTGTGGCTGAATCCGCGGGATCCGGCACGCGTCTGCCGTCTATGTCATACCATTCTGCCGGTCTGATGTCTGAATCACCGTCTGTCGTCTCCGTTATTCCGCTTGATTTTGCGAAAGAGCATATGGTCTTCAACGCGGATGTGGCGCATCCGGTGGTGCTGTCGAACAAAGGAGCGTTGTACCATCCGGAGAGGCTTGTGCCGAATGCGTTGTATTCCATCCACCACCAGAACAAGCCGTTGACATTTTCATATTTCTCAAGTGTGGAGACAAGGTCGCTGGCAAATCTGTTTTGACCGGCATCCGAATACTGCCATGTGCCAGACAGGTCATGGCTTGTTCCGGGTACTTCCCACTTATAAGAGTAGCCGGTTTCCACAATCATGATTTTTTTGTCAGGGTAGTTTGTCTGCAGAGATGCGAGAGCGTTGTCAAGCACGCTCATGTTTCCGTGGAAATATGGATAATAGCTCAGACCTATGATGTCATAATCGATATTCATTGATTTCATCCTGTCGTAGAAATTTTTCTGGACATCCGTCTGTGTGACACGTTCGGTGTGCAGTATGATTTCTGCGTCAGGGCATACCTCCCGACATGCCTTTATTGCCTGGGTGAGCAGTTTGCCGAGTCTGTCCCAGTTTGCGTCGCTTCCCATGAAAGTCTTTTTCAGATTCGAGCTTCCAAGAGGTCCCCAGAGCATTCCGTAGCTGATTTCGTTGCCGGGCTGGATAAACTTCGGGGTTATCCCGTTTTCACGAAGAGTCTCAAGTGTCTCTTTCGTATAATCGTAAATTTTTTCATAAAGTTCCTCATCCGACAACCCCTCCCACTCTATGGGAGTCCATTGTTTGGCGGGGTCTGCCCATGTGTCGGAATAATGGAAATCAAGCATCAGGTCCATACCGTTGCCGACAATGTTCTTGCAGAGTGGTATGATGTATTCGAGATCCTGACAGGCGTTGGGATCGTAGCGGGTGCTGTTGTCGGTGTCGTTCTGATGTCTCTCGCGATATTTCTCGGGGTTTACGAATAGCCGCACGCGCATGGCGTTCATCCCTTCCTCTTTCAGCCACGGCATAAGATCTGCTATCGGTCTGCCGTCATGGTCTTTATATTTTGCACCGGCATCTTCATACTCGGGAAGAAGTGAAATGTCGCCGCCGACATATCGCTGTGCCTGTGTGGACATTCCGTAAAAGGCTGCAAGCGAAAGCAATGCAGAAATCATCCCTGTTAATTTCATAAGTCTGTAATTTTAAAATTTGTAATTTAAAGCGGTTGATTCAAATTTATACAATGGTATATCGATAAGCAAAGGAGAGCAGTGCAGTTTGTCCGCTCTCCTTTGATCATATTTCATTATTGACGCATGTCTGTTTTATTGTCTGAGAGCCGCAATGGAGGCGCGGATCGCTTCCAGCTTCTCTGTGGCATCGCTCTGTTTCTTGCGCTCTACAGCCACAACCGCCTCAGGTGCGTTGTTGACAAACTTCTCGTTAGAGAGTTTTTTCTCCACTCCGGCAAGGAATCTGGTGTAATATTCAAGTTCCTTGTTTAGTTTTGCAAGTTCCTCTTCCACGTTTATCTTGCTTTCCAAAGGAATGCTGTATTCAATGGCACCTACTATAAATGCCGAGGAGGTAGGAGATTTCTCTTCAACATGTTCAATTGCCGAGAGGTTTGCCATCTTCATCAAGATCGGGTTTAATGATGAGTCATAATTGCCTTTCACATGAAGTTGCAGTTCCTCTTTCTGAGCAATCTGTTTCTGTTTGCGGATAGTGCGTACACCCGCGATCACTTCTTTAAGCGTTTCGAACTGTGCGAGGATTGGCGCATCGCTGCTTTCAGCTTTAGGGATAAGTGCATACATGATGCTTTCTCCTTCTTTGCGTTCCGCGAGGTGTTGCCACAGTTCCTCCGTTATGAAAGGCATGAAAGGATGAAGCAGGCGCAGAAGCGTGTCAAAGAACCCGAGAGTAGAGTCGAATGTTGCCTTGTCAATCGGTTGTCCGTATGCAGGTTTTACTACCTCAAGATAC
>CAMWMW010000029.1 GCA_947175455.1 uncultured Porphyromonadaceae bacterium
TCTCATATCTTATATAACAACCGTTTTCGCAAAATTGCCATACGGATATACCGATAAATTCAATTTTTTTGTAATTTTGCATAAATAATCAAAATAAAGTCGTCTGAACCTCATTTTGATATCGCGAACAAGTTTAAACAACATCAATAAGCAGACAATGATAATGAATAATAATAAAAAAATTGTTCTGAGCGGAATCCGCGCCACAGGCAATCTTCACCTCGGAAACTATTACGGAGCCTTGTCTAAGTTCGTCCGTATGCAAGACGATTATGACTGCCGTTACTTCGTTGCAGACCTCCACGCGCTGACCACAGCTCCGAATCCCGACATTCTCCACGAAAATGTGAAGAATATCCTTGCCGAATACCTCGCCGCAGGACTTGATCCTGAAAAGAACACCATATACGTGCAGAGCGACATCCCCGAAATCTCCGAAATGTATCTTCTTATGAACATGCATGTCGGCATCGGTGAACTGATGCGCACCGCATCATTCAAGGACAAGGCACGCAAAGCGCTCGGCATCAATTCCGACAGCGACGAAATTGAGAAAGAGATCATCGGCAACCAGACCAACCAGCGTGTCAATGCCGGTCTCCTCACCTACCCTACCCTCATGGCGGTTGACATATTGATTCACCATGCCGACTTCGTGCCTGTTGGAAAAGACCAGGAACAGCATCTTGAGCTGACACGCCGCTTCGCGCGCCGCTTCAACTCCTTCTACAAGACAGAATATTTCGGAGAGCCTGTAAACTTCAACTTCGGAGGCGATGCCGTGAAAGTTCCCGGACTCGACGGCTCTGGAAAAATGGGAAAAAGCGAAGGAAACTGCATCTATCTCATCGACGATGAAAAAACACTCCGCAAGAAAGTCATGCGAGCCGTAACCGATGAAGGACCGCAGACACCGGATTCGGAAATGAGCCAGCCGATAAAAAATATTTTCACTCTTCTCGAACTCGTCTCCGCGCCCGATGTCGTGAGGCACTTCCGCGACGCCTACGCCGACTGCTCCATCCGTTACGGAGACCTCAAGAAACAGCTCGCCGAAGACATACTCAAAGTCACATTGCCAATCCGCGAGCGCATCCTTGACATACGCAGCAACGAGGAATACCTGTCACGCGTGGTTCGCCAAGGTGCCGAGCGCACACGCGAATATGCGGCGCAGACACTTAAAGACGTAAGGGAAATAATGGGTATCCGCAAATTCTGACCATGGTTCTCAACTGGATCTGGATATCCTTTTTTCTCATAGCCTTCCTGATGGCAGCCGGACGCAGCCTTTTCGGAGGAGACCTTCAGGTGTGGAGCGACATCATGAACGCATCTTTCGACCAGGCGGCATTCGCATTCGAGATTTCTCTCGGACTCACCGGTGTGCTCACCTTGTGGCTGGGAATAATGAAAATCGGCGAGAAAGCGGGAGTCGTTGAATTTTTCGGACGACTCATCAGCCCCTTCTTCTCGCGGCTGTTTCCCGGCATACCCAAAGGACATCCGGCAATGGGAGCCATATTCATGAACATATCCGCCAACATGCTCGGTCTCGACAATGCGGCGACACCCATGGGATTGAAGGCGATGCAGGAGATGCAGAGCCTCAACCCCAGGAAAGACACCGCCACCGATGCCATGATCATGTTTCTGGTGCTGAACAGCTCCGGACTCTGCCTGATACCGATAAGCATAATGATGTATCGGGCACAAGGGGGAGCCGCAAACCCCACCGACATATTTATACCAATACTTGTTGCCACGGCAATAGCCACAATCGTCGGTCTCACAGCTTTGTGCATAAAGCAGAAAATCAGAATGGACCGGGTGATATGGGGATGGCTTGCCGCCATAGCCGCGGCGGTAGGCGGCATAACGTTCTTCTTTGCCAGCCTGCCCGCTGAAAAAGTGAGAATATACAGCACATTCGGAGCAAACCTCATTCTTTTCAGCGTAATAATCGCATTCCTGCTCGCCGGTGTGAGACGCCGGCTAAGGGTATATGACACCTTTATAGAAGGCGCAAAAGAGGGTTTTCACACGGCAGTGATGATAATACCCTACCTTGTGGCGATACTTGTGGCAATCGGGATGTTCCGGGCTTCAGGAGCATTGGATGCATTCACAGGGTGGGTTGAAAATCTTGTTGCCTGGTTGGGATTTGACACCCGCTGGGTAGGAGCGCTTCCCACCATGCTCATGAAACCGCTCAGCGGCAGCGGCAGCTGCGCCATGATGCTCGACGTAATGAAAACCCACGGAGCCGATGCCTTCGTAAGCAAGCTCGCCGCAGCTGTACGCGGTTCCACCGACACCACATTCTATATCCTCGCCGTTTATTTCGGTTCCGTCGGAGTATCCAGGACACGCTATGCAGCCGGATATGCACTGCTCGCCGACATCACCGGAGCTGTCGCAGCCATCGCAGTTGCCTACCTATTCTTCTGAACCGCACGCCATACAGCATCATATCATGTCAAAAGCAGCATTAAAGAAAGCCCTCAGGGATATTGACAGAGACGGACTCGCGGAAATCATCTGCGAGATGTATGACGCACGCCCCGAAGCCAGGGAATACCTTGAATTCTGGGTCAATCCGGATGCCGACAAGGAACTTGACAAATACAAGCGAAAGATATTCAGGATTCTGTTCATATCTGACGGCAAACCCCGCAAGTCCCGGATTCACAGATATAAAGACACGCATAAAATACTTCAGTTCACTTTGCATCGACCCGGAAAAGACAGCAGACCTCATGCTCTACGTTCTTGAGCTTTATCGCATGTGGCTGTTGGAACGCAGGCGCATCATGAGCCATCAGACCCGTGTCGAAAAACTTATCGCCGAAACGGAAACCTATATCGGAAGTCATGCACTCGAAGACATGTTCGGTCTCAGACTCGAACGCGTCCGTGAAGAACTAAATGATATTTTCCTGCGCGGCGACGCTCCCGCACGCAAAGGGTGGCGACACTGGTGGTAAGAATTGCGGCAACCGATTATAATATGTCGAAAAACATATAAAAAATATTTGTCGGTTAATTACAAATTCCTAAATTTACCGCGCAGAAAGAAATTTTGCGTATCCTTTAACCTAAATCCATACTACCATGAAAATCGGAATCCCAAAGGAGATTAAAAACAATGAGAACAGAGTTGGCGCGACCCCTGCCGGTGTCAAAGAACTTGTGGCACACGGTCACGAAGTGTTTGTGCAGCATACTGCCGGAGAAGGCAGCGGATTCTCAGACGAAGAGTACATGGCGGCGGGAGCCACCATTCTTCCCACTATTGAAGATGTTTATGCCACAGCCGAGATGATCATCAAGGTTAAAGAGCCGATCAAGCCCGAGTATAAACTGATACGCAAGGACCAGGTATTGTTCACCTATTTCCATTTTGCCTGCGACCGCGAGCTTACCGAAGCGATGATGGAGGCTGGTGCCGTGTGCATAGCATATGAGACCGTCACAGACCGTGAGCGCCGTCTTCCGCTCCTTGTTCCCATGAGCGAGGTTGCCGGACGCATGTCGATTCAGGAAGGTGCGAGATTCCTTGAGAAGCCTCAGGGAGGACGCGGAGTCCTGCTTGGAGGCGTTCCGGGTGTGAAACCTGCCAAAGTGCTTGTGCTCGGAGCCGGTGTGGTTGGCCGTAACGCAGCCCTTATGGCGGCAGGACTTGGAGCCGATGTTACCATTACCGACATTTCACTTCCCACATTACGCCATTGCGCGGAAGTCATGCCCCGCAATGTAAAAACGCTCTTCTCTTCCCGACACAACATCGAGCAGGAACTGCCCGACACCGATCTCGTAGTCGGTTCCGTGCTTGTTCCCGGAGCCAAGGCACCCCATCTTGTCACAGCCGACATGGTAAAACTCATGCGTCCCGGTTCAGTGATGGTAGACGTTGCCGTTGACCAGGGGGGATGTTTCGAGACAACGCATCCCACCACTCACTCCGAACCCACATACGTTGTTGACGGAGTCATACAATATGCAGTGGCAAATATTCCGGGTGCCGTACCCTACACCTCGACCCTGGCACTCACAAACGCCACTATGCCTTACGCCCTCCGGCTCGCCGACCTCGGCTGGACAGAGGCATGCCGCAGAGACCCGGGACTTGCGGAAGGAGTCAACATGGTCGACGGGAAAATCACCTACAAGGCAGTTGCCGAAGCATTCGGCTTCCCCTACACGCCTCTTGAACTCTGACCGGCATCTCACATACGCAAAACGGCAGGCGCATTCATCGGATGCGCCTGCCGCAGTTTTATGCACCTGCCCGGATTCTTCACGTGGCAGGATTTGATTCTATTCCATAAACATTTTCACACGGTTCCATTTTCCATCAAGCGCATCGGGCACACAATCATCCTCCTCGCTCCCCTTCAGAGATGCGAACTGAGACTTGCTCCAGATAAACGGTTCATGTCTTACGGATGCAGTCCCGAACTTCATCCAGAACGACCGCTTGTCGCCTGTCAGCGAAGGTTTTCTTGAAAGTGAGCCAAGAACATCCTTAATCATTTCTGCAGAGAACGCCTTGGCATCGACAGAGCCGTCGGGACGGACGCGAGGCATCTCCGTTGTGCCGTAACCAAGATCCCACCTGCCATATACAGAAAGCGGCTCCCTCTCTTCGGTATAAGTGACCAGAGCCTTTGCCGACTCCATGTCGGTAACGGTATCAATTCTGTCCCACAGCTGGTTCCGTCGCATCGGACGCAGATTCATGCTCTCAAGCTCATATCCTACCCACCAGGACACCGGCTGATTGACCCCGAATATATGCGTCGGCGTGATCAGATGGTGGTCATAATCAAGATGCGTCGGGACATACCCGGTGGAATCCTTTACAGTTACCGATTTGCCGTCTGCCTTGAAAAGCACGAACCTGTTGTAGCTCATGTCAAGCAGACCGATTTCGCCGGTTTTTGAATCAATCACATGATAACCGTTAAGATAGGTGCCGGTATTGTCCATTGTGCAGAAATCGTAAAACTCATCTATATTGCGCGCGAACTGCTCCGCGGCAGCCGACCTGTAAGCAAGCCATATTCCGTCGACCTTCGGCTCGTTATACAGGTCTACATGCGTTGTCTCATTGAACCCTATGCCGTTGCCGTTGAATCCAAAATCAGTATTCGAACCGAACTGACCGGGACAATTGGCATTCTGTGTCACGAAATCAGTGCCGATGCAGTAAGTTACAGCGCAAGACTGCGCCCAGAAACAACACCACGAATTATGTGTCCAGAACACATTCCGGTCAGGCATCAGTTTCGTGAAGGATGTGCAGGAATAACGCTTGGTCTCCGGTTTCTTCTTTGCCGTGCCATACCCCATCACCAGACCGATCTTGTCACCGATGCAATCGAACAGATCATACTGGGTGTTTATGAAAATCACATCAAGGAATGTAAGCGGATCATCATAGGCTCCCAGAACGTTCTGCTCCGCCGGGAAAGAAGATAGTCTCAGATCCCCGACCGCAACCTCCTTGCGAGGCTGCGCGCCTGTGGCACCCTCGTAAATGCCAAGCTGACGGAACATCAGACGCATGATTTTCTGCATCTTCAGATCATCCTTTTCGCGTTCCACAAGGTCACACAGATAGTTGTAATTCCGAGCTACCGTCTCACCGGCTGCCTTAAGATACTCAGGTTTGATTTCTATGGATATCGCATCCTGGGGGGTTGACCCCACAAGGAAATTGAACCATGAATTGTTTCGTGTCGCCAGAATCGTTTTTCCGGTCTGGACTTTTCCCTGAACATATCCCGCGTTATACTCATTCTGGAATATGCTCACATCCGGATTCTGCGCGTAGACAGCATAATTCCAGTTATTGTCGACACACTGCGCGAATCCGCAAGTGTACTCGTCAAGAACGAACTGAGTGGGTTCCGTGTTCTTGAAATCAGGTGTGTATTTAGCCATGACTGTTTAAGCTTTAAATTATTCCATAAACATTTTGACACGGTTCCATCTGCCGTCGATCACATCCGGGATGCAGTCAACCTCCTCCGGCTGCTTGAAAGAAGCCCAGACAGACCCGGACCAGCTGAATGGAGAACCATCAATATAGGGACTGCCGAATTTCATCCAGAACGAAGTCTTTGAACCGCTCTTCGATGGTTTCATGGTCAATGAAGCCAGAACCTCCTTTATCTCCTCTGTTCCGAAAACCTTGGCATCAATGGATCCGTGAGGCTGATAACGCAGCATCTCCGATGTCCCGTAATTCTTGTCCCATCTTCCCGCAATTGAAATAGGCTCAAGACTCTCGTTATAGGTAATAAGAGACTTCGCGCTCTCCATATCGCTCACGTTGCCGATATTGCGGTAAAGCTGATAACGGCGTTTCGGGGCACCGTCAATTGTCTGCAGCTCACGCCATATCCGCTTGTACACAGGTATGTTGCACCCGAGAACATGGTTTTCTGTAACCATATGATGGTCATAATCGAGGAAGCATGGAGTATAGCCCGTAGAATCCGATACAGTCAGCTTCTCGCCGTCAGCTTTGAAAAGAGCGAAACGCGCATAACTCATATCAATCATTCCGAACTCCCCCTTGTAGGCATCCACGACCATATACGCATTCAGATAAGTTCCAGTGTTGTCAAGTCTCACATAATCATAAAACTCATCTATTGAACGTGAGAAATGTTCCGCAGCCGCAGCGCGCCATGTCAGCCATATTCCCTCGGTCTTGGACTCGTTGTAGAAATAAGTCTCCGTGGTCTCGTTGAAACCGATTCCATGCCCGTTGAAACCGAAGTCCGTGTTAGAGCCGAACTGACCCGGACAGAAACAGTTCTGGGTTATGAAATCCTCGCCGACAACATAAGTCACGGCACACGTCTGCGCCATGAAACAGCACCAGCTCGTATGCGCCCAGAGAATCTCGCCGTTGTCAAGCTTCGTCACGAAACCTGAGCAATGGTCAGCGTTTTTCTTCTCCTCGCCTCCCGTCAAAGTATGATCAAGAACATCCTGCTCAAGACGGTTGAGCGACACCCCGAGGGGTTTGGCTATGGCATCCCAGAGATCCATCTGTGCGTTAAGGAAATAGATGTCAAGAAATGTCAGAGGCTCATCTCCAGAGTGAAGCACTGCGTCATCAGGCTTCATCGAGGAAAGTTTCAGATCCTGGAATCCTACATTAGCAAGAGGCTCCTTGTCTGAGGCGCCATGGTATATTCCGAGCATGCGGAACATCAGACGCACAATGCTTATTGTCTTCTCCTCCTTGAGGTTCTTTTCCGCCCAGTCAGTAAGATAATTGTAGTTTTTCACCAAAGCCGCTCCCGCGATATTTAGTCCGTCGGGAGGAATCTCGGTTGAATTTGCCCCCGGGCCTTCATCAAGCACGTACCAGCGCCAGGTATTGTTGCGCGTCGCCTTTATGACATGACTGGTCTGCACCTTTCCCTGCACATAGCCGGCGTTATACTCGTTCTGAAACACGCTTGCCTCGGGATCCTGCGCATATACCGCATAGTTCCAGTTGTTGTCTACGCACTGGGAATACCCCCGGGTATATTCGTTAAGCACGAATTCCACCGGCTCGGTATTCTTGAATTTTTGTGTTTTCATAATAGGTAATTAATAATTAAGCGGTTGATAAATAATATATATTGTCTGACAACTTCTTGTTCTGTATCATTTTTTGGTATCGGATCCGACGGATGTCGGCGCGCCTCCTGCAGCAGGTTCGGGTGGCGCTATGGCATCAGCATCCGCCGCCGCTTCTGCCGCCGCTTCTGCGTGCCGCGAGGCTGTCACCGCATCGGCGGCGGCAAGATCGGCGGCAGCTTTAACCTTTATCGCGGCATTCTGTTCGTTCACCTCCGCGAGCAGTATATCCTCCTCCACTTCGTTGATTTTTGCCTTCTCTGCGGCTATTGTGGAGGAAATGTCGGAAAGTCCCGAATCAAGATTCTTTTTTGCCTCTTCAAGCGTTGCCTCCGCTTTCTGGAGCGGTGAGAGGTTATCTTGCGTCGAGGGAGTCTCAATTCCATGCTGGCTTGCCAGAAGCTGATTGTACGTCCCGTTCTTCATCGCTTCACGATAGATCGGTGGAAGATTGTCGACGGGATGACCTTCACGAGTACGTATGCCGGTGTATGTCTTATATATCGCAACAACCACAGCACAGAGCAGGAGCACTATCAGCGAACATACAAACGGAAACGCCTGATTGCTGTCGGGAAGAGGTGTATGCCCGAAAAGCATACCCGTATACTTGAAGAAAAACGGATTAAGCACATTTCCAAGCGAGTCCATTGTTGAGTATATGGCAAGAGAAATCACAGCCGCGGCTGGTGTCGAGATTGCGACACACTTGTTCTCCACATATGGCTGCGCCACTCCATAGAAGAAACATGCGATAAAGATACCGGCTCCGATAATCACAGGCATACTTGTAACAAAAATCAGCAGAAAACCCACCGCCATCGCAAGCAGAGTCACCACATACGTGCCGTGTTTAAGCCAGCGCATTACCCAGTTCAGAGCAAATCCTGAAATCATGATTCCGAAGAAAAGCACAGCCTGCAGATAACCAGATGTGACCGATGAGCCGACAAGATAAGGGATATAATTGGAGATTGCCCCTATCACCATAGTTATCACAAAATAAAAGATACAATACTTAATCAGAGCGGGGATGTTGACGCTCTGGCTGTAACTCACGCTTTTATGGGGAGAGGGAGTCCGGTTCATCCCGATTGCGGCTGATGCGTCATGACGGTCCTTGGGTTCCTTGATATATTTCTTGATTGTGCCGGAGAAAAGAAGCGGAAAAAGAGGAAGAAGGTAAATCACAAACGGAAGACGCCAGTCGATCTTTGCCAGATAACCGGTAGCTATGACTCCGATCATAAGTCCTACATTCACCATTGCGGACGCGTTGCCATATTGCTGCTGACGCTGTTTGCCGGCAAACATGTCTGCCACAAAAACCGATGCAAGCGGCGAGACTATGCCGGCTCCTATGCCTATCACAAAACTAAGGATTATAAGCACTATCATATTGGGCGCCACCCAGAGTGCCGCAGCGGCTATAACATAGAACAGACACACCCAATAGAGCATCTTCATATTGTTCCAGCGCGTGGCGAGCGCTCCACCGAGAAGAGTGAAAGGAATTGCCGCGATATTGGGAGCGACAGTAAGCATCTGTGTCTCCAGCTCGGTTGTGCCGGGAAACACCTTCAGAAGCATAGGCATCACCGGAGCGATGGCAAGCCCCGGAATTGATGTGATAATCCAGATAATGTAGAGATCAATCAGAGCCAGCCATCCCACATAAGTGCCTTTGCCCGATTTTACCCCTTGCGATGAAAATCCCATAATTATATCGTTTTAATAATCTTATGCATATTATATCCTGCAGCCGCAGGCTTAGAGCTTGTTTAAAAATATAAGTTAATTTGGGGTCGTAGGCTTGGCGCAGGTTTCTTCTTGAGGTGAAGGAGCA
>CAMWMW010000030.1 GCA_947175455.1 uncultured Porphyromonadaceae bacterium
TTAATTATTCTATTGCATTATTAACATCTTGAAATAAGTTTAAACAACTTCATTAACTTGTAAGCCTATCCCACTTGCGCTTCATATTCTCCGCTATCGATTTTGCCCCGATAGCCTGATAATAGCTCTTTGCATCCAATCCGACCCAGAGATCTCGCCAGTCTGCAACCTGAATATTGTATCTCAGGATACGGAGATCCCAACATATGTCTCTGAGCTTTCCCACTACAGTATTAAGAATAAAATAACGTTCCGCAGTGTTTAAAAGATTCACTTTTTTTCCCTTGCTCTCTCCTTCGCTCTGATAAGATCCGGAAGTAACAAGCGGACCGAGAAAACTATATAAAGACGTTACATCCGCAATAGTTTTCTGTCTGCGTTTGCTGACAAGAGCCGTCACGGCAGTACCCTTCCAATTCTTCTCAGCAGCCTTTCCAAGAGCAGTAAGTTCTTGTGGAATCTGGACAACGAGTTCAGCAGCTTCTTTAATCTGATATATGTTATCCATCACAGCACCGGCTTCTGAAAGATATTTGAGCGTCTTGTCTTCTATCTCATGTATTCTTGAGAGCAGACCGTTTATCGCGCCCTCAGCGGTTATGATACCAGCCTGCAGCTTCGACCTTTCCTTGTGGTCAGCATGCAGTGTACCTGTCTGAGCAGCCACAGCCCCTGTCAAAAGCGGGTCGGTCTGCACCCCTCCGGCATATGTGGCGAGGCAACCGGAGAAAAACAAAAAAGCAATAATGTGTTTTAATTTCATAACTTTATACTTTACGACCGGCAGCTCTCAGTTCCGAAAGATTACGGTCTCGTTCATATTTGGAAACAGGAATCGACACATCTGATTTCCGCCCTAACACAAAATCATTCCAATCCTTATAGGATTGCGGAGCTTTGGAATTTTTTACAATATAGCTTCCGCCTGATATTCTGTAATATTCCGTCAGATTCAGTTTATCATCAGGAATCACAAATTCCTTATCCTTAAATTTAAGGGAATAAGAGTGCGGACTCTTTACAATAGTCAGATCTTTCCTATCGGCAATCGCGGCAAGACGGATGCCATAGATTCTACCCATAAGGTCATTGTCAAAACAGTCATGAAGCGTAGCATTGGGGAACTGCTTGATAGCATTCTTCACCTGCATATCGGAGAAAGTTCCGCCAAGTGATACAAAAGCCATGTTCTGATGGCTGATGCGAGGTTTGTTAATCTGATAGAAAGCCATAGCATCAAAAGCAGATTCAAAGAAATACAAATGATCCACACTTTCTCTGCCACCTTTAATATCTGCTAACCATGCCGCGGAATTTGAATTGGTTCCTGCGGCTTTACCCTTGAACCCTGTTGCACCGCGAATCTCAAAACCCTCAATGTTTCCGTCTGCAGAACGACTGTAAGGGAAACCTATGTTATAACCGTTAAAACGGTCGTTCATCTTATCCTTGATGAAACATATGTGTTCCTTGAAAGCATTTAGAGTATCAAGATTGAATCCGCGTTTTGCAAACAGGTAAGGAAGAGTGTCTGCCGACACTCTTTTTATCTCGAATCTATTGATGTCAAACTCAGTTTGACTGGCAGTTTTTCTTGTATATACCTTATCCTCGCAAGACACCTCCGGCATGTTGGCGAACTTAGCGAGAACATTTGCTATTTTAGCCCACTCAGACCTTCCCGCCACATTGAAAGAAGAAAGATTCTCCCGGATGAAAGTAATAACATCACCCGCTCCCCCATCGCGCCGGAAATAAGTCTGCGCCTCCTTGTTGCGATGATTACAGATCACGATCGTATCGCGTCGGGAATGCTGATCACCAAGAACAAGCTCCACATATCTGCCGACTCCCGCCCTCTTATCGAGGCGGTAGCCCAGCGAGTAGGCGACATCATCAATACCTACCCGCTGTTTAAGACTTTTAAAATCAACTTTGTAGCTACCAGCCATAATCAACCGACTTAATACGATTTATGAAAAAAACTACAACAATAATAATTAAAGCATATTGCATTCAGAGATTATCTGAGTGCCATGGATTTGTTTCTTGACACAGAGACAGATTCGATTTCATTTTTGAAAAGAGAAGCTGTTTTTGTTTCAAGATACACACGTTTTTCTTCAGGATTCAGAGTGCGGAAGAAACTATATTCTTCTTTGGATACCGGTTTTTCACCAAGAGGAAATCCATCTTTATATCCGCTTATACGGAAACTGTCCTTACCTGATTTATATATCGATGATACCTTAATCTCGTTCTTAAGTGCTTCTTTGGAAGGCATCAGCGTAGGCAGACCGAGAGCTACATTCTGTTTGTCAATCTCAGTCATAACCATCTGAGAAGCCTTGTTGACATCAGCCATTACCGAAACAATAAATTTCGGCTCCTCCTTAAGCATAGCCACCCAACCGGAAAGATAGGCAGCATTATTATCAAGAATACCCTTTGTAAACCCCATGGAATTGCCAATAAGAGCGGAAGAAAGTTCCGCCACAAGCTCCTCTTTTGCAATTTCCGGATCCCCGAAACGTCTGCCCGCTTTACGGTTGAGTCTTTCCTCTGTCAGCGTCGAATGTGTCATTTCATGAAGCGCAGTTCCGTAGAACTCCATACCGTTCTGATAGACTGACTCTACATCCGTTCCTATTTTGAATTGCGCTTTCATTGGAAGAAAAATCTCATCCTTTGAAAGTGAATAATAAGCGTTGTCAGATGGTTTGTCAACATGTACCGGACAAAGCCATTCCTGCCTCTCGAACATGCGGTCAAGAGCCGCATTGACATACATCCCCTGAGTATCCTTGATTTCTTTTACAGCAAACTTGTCAATGAGCTGTTGATACTTCTCCGGCTGCACTTCTTTAAGTGTTGTCTGATCCAGATTAAAGACATTATAATATTTCATGAAAGGGATGATAGTATATTTTGTTTTCTCCTCCTTCGAAAGTTTGTCATATTCAGGACGACTTATCTTATTGCCATGCAAATCCTTTATCGAGAAATCCCAATAAACCACCGGGAAAGATCCGGCTCCTTTCTTCACTGATGCACCGGCATCATGAGCCTGTTTGAACGTCATAAAAACAGGAGTTTTAAAACCTTTCATATCGGTATAGAGATGAAGAAAGAAACTGTTGGATCCGTTATAAACTCTACCCGACAGATTCTGGGGCACCCCGCCTCCGGAAGAATTGAACCAACCTTTCTTCCAGTCACCACCCTTCATCTGCTCCATACGTTCAATCATCATGTCCGCAAAGACCTGGAGGGCACGTTCTATGGCAGTGCTGTTAGTACCAGAGACCATCCGACTCATACTCTTCAAATTGCAGGGTCATCATCTCGGAGCCGGTCATATCACAGAAAAACTCAGCGTTTTCCGGATCAGGACTGACACCATGCTCCCGACACCAAGCCAGATATTCCTGACTATGGTCGCCATTCATGAGAAACTGAAGATGGTCGATCTTTCCATCTTGTAAAAGAGTCACAAGCTCTTCATGCGCCATTGCACTCATAATGTATTAAATATTTGGAATTTCTACTTGAAAGTATAATCTCATCGTTTAAGCGACGCTTCCTGTTTTTGTGAAACAGACACACCGTTCATATGAACGAGTTCATTGTTCAGGTGTTTCGCCGCAATCTGTTCGCGAGAAGCTATTTTATTCTTGAAGAGAGCCTGACCATCCTCAAATGGCAGGCGGTGTGATTCTGTCTTACCCCGGTCCCCAAGGTCAGCATACACATACCACCCTTTGGTCTCCCTGTCTTTGATAATGCGTATAGACTTGGGGTCAACTCCACCGGCAAGCTCATACTTGTCGTAAGCACCTTTAAGCTGAAGTTTTTCGCCAAAATTGCGAGCCACAAGTTCAGCCGGGCTTTGCGTCCTGTCGAAATAAGCGTTAAGATCGGCATATGACGCAAGAGTAGACATTTTCTTGTCTCCAACCTGTGCATAAAACTTATAAGACCCGAAATCATCGGCACTCTGATTCTTTTCCTTGTAAACATTAAACTTTTCTATAATTTGCCCGTCAGGTAGTTTCACCGCTGCCTGAAAAGCCTCTGGAGACAGTTGCGGCTGCAACTTTGTGGGATAATATTTCTGCATAAGTTCGGGAATCCCCATCTCCTTATTCTTGAATGCCTCATAATCTGAGTGGAACATTCGCATAGGTTTAAGTTGCGTTCCATCGAGTCGGGCAGTAAAATACCAAGTCGACTGGTCAAAAGTTGACTGGAACACATGAGCGTGTGTGACTTTTGCGCCCGTTGACGTAATCATCTGTGGCTCGCTGGGTTTGCGGGTCTTCTGTATCCCATCTTCATGTTCTGTCCTGACCTCGGTCTTTGCCTCAGTCTTAACATCTTTTTTTTGCTTCGGCTTTCGCATTGTCTTTGGCTCCTCCGGAGTTGGAGTTTTTTCTTTCTTTTTTTTTGCCATATCTATTGAATTTGAGGATGTTTCTTTATGCACATGATCGGTTTTCATGCCGCTTTCACGCTGCTCTGTATCAAGACCGGGAACCTGTCTGGATTTTGATTGCAACAGAAGGTTTTCGGAATCCGAGACGCACTTAATGTCAGAGCCTATACAATCCTTATAAAATGAATTTAGGCTATCCTTGAAGTCCTTTCTGGCAAGCCTTACTCCTTCTGCATACTCCTTTCTTTCATCGGGATGGTAATACTTTTGTTCCGTATAGTATGCCTCTTCAAGTGAGTGCAGGTTATCCCATTTATCGGAAAGGTCTTTAGGGAGAAGTGTCATGTCACCGGAATAGATGTCATTACGATTTTTGAGGGAATCAAAATAGGTTCCCGCATCATACTTTCGGTCAGTATCCACATTTTCATATCCCATAATGATTATAGTTTCAGATCCCTTGATTTGCTTTCCTTATTTGATTGGCTGAGCTTTATTGCTCTTTCAGATGACTGGCGGTCAACAATCTGCTGATACTCCCAGCGGTTCTTATCAGTCAGGACAAGTCCAAGGAACTCCGGATGTGCCTCATCATACTGCATTTGCTTCTTGATGTTCCACTCCTGCATGTTTCCTTGTAACAGTTTGAATCCTTGCGGTTCTCGGAGATCCGCTCCGACTATTACACTCTCACCTCCGACTTTAAGCTCGACAGGCTTGCCGTCACGGACTTTCTGCTTCTGTTCCGTTCCTAATTCGATATCATTGATTTTTTCAAAATCTGCGAGACGTTTCTCAAAATGTTTTCGAGAAGAATAAAGAATAGATTTGGTCTCCGGATCAAGCTGAAGGTAGGCGGTTTTCCCTCGTTCGTCAGTTCTTATTGTCTTTCTCATCACTTCTCCTTTTGAGAGTCTTGAAAGCTCATCGTCATAAAGGGAAAACGAATTGACCAACTCCTTATGCACAGGATAAGCCATAAGCAATTTACCACCTTTACCGTTATCAACCATTTGCAGTTTCAATGGGATGTCAACCACAACTCCATTCATATGAGAGACAGAGGCATTTATAAGGGGTGTGATATCTCCTCTTACAAGAGCCTCCTTGAAAGATTGAGGTAATTTGTCAACCAGCTCCTTAGATAGACCAATCTTGGAAAGAGAGGCATAAGGTAGCAGATCCGGTCTATTTTCAAGAGAATCTTTCATAAATGAAATTTTTAGATTAAATTTGCGTATCGGAACACTTAACTGACACAAAATTAGATTTATTGGAGTCAGTTATGAAAAGAAAGAAAACAATAATGGTCATTTTGGTGATATTTTTTTTATCGCCAGAAATAAGTGCGCAGTTCTACACAGTGACCCGCACTCAAAAAAAAGTAGAGACAAAGGAGACTTTCACTCCTCATAATATTGATACGCTGATAATTAGAGACACTGTATTTATACGTGATACCATTCACTATTCTTCAAACAGAGAAGAATTTCGCAAAATAAGAATGCGCTATAAAAACGGAAATGAGCACAATAGTACATCGTCAAAAAAATCGCAAAACGAATGCGACTCAGAATCTAAAAACCACCATCTACCACGCCTCACACTGCTGAATTTATATGATGAAATAGTAAGAAACGGCATAAGGCATCCCAAAATAGTATTAGCTCAAGCAATATTGGAAACAGGATGGTTTCAAAGTCAAGTATGCCGGACAAAAAACAACCTGTTCGGACTTACAAATCCCAGGACCTCCCAATACTATGAATTTTCACATTGGACTGAATCCGTCAGAGCATATTACACAAAAGTTCAATATCGCTACAAAGGCGGCAACTATCTCCGCTGGCTTGACGAGATAGGCTATGCCGAAGACCCGCATTACATAAATTCACTAAAAAAAATACTTGAAACCCATCTCGATATCTAAATCAACAAAGTTAATGATCAATAGAGATTCCGGGCACATCGTTTTTAACATTCTGCACAAGCATGATTAAAACAAAACTTTTGCCTTGAAAGACAAATCAGAGCATATCCGTTGAAAAATGCTGCTATCCGGAAATGGATAGCAGCATCATTTCATGCAGTTGTGCGTCCAAGAACATCATCTATCAAAGCCTTTGTTTCCCTGTTGACTCTCATGAAATTGCGGTTGAGAAGTAATTCCTTTTCTCTCTTTGACTTGAACTGGTAGATCTTCGGTAGTTCCACATAACGTTTTTCTTCAGCAGCGATAGCTTTCAGATTGAAGTTTGTCTTGCAGAAATATTTTGTAGTTTTGAAATCATCGGATTCCTCGATATTGAAATTCGAGAACATCTTCTCGTCTGTAGCCGAGAAATCACGAGCCGCCTGACCGGCAAGCCAACCGGTAGCCATGTCTGCAATCTTGGCAGCGGGCACAAGACTATCCATCTTCTCTGAGATTGTTGTGGAAACCTTGCTGTCATTGATAGTTATGGAGTGTGACAACTGCTTGCTTTTGCCGAATATGTCATTGGATGCCCATTCCAGAGTCTCTTTATTTCGCGCAGCACCCATGAAGATATTACCGCATGTCGAAATAATCTTATGCATACCCACTTTACCATAATCCGATTCCAGCTGCGGCAACTCCTGAAAACCGAGAGTCACGGAGACCTTATTGCTTCGCGCTGTGCCGATAAGGCGGTCTATTTTATGAAAATAAAGAGTAGGCAGCTCATCCACTATAATACTCACAGGCAGATTACCCCGTGAATTGATACGAGTCACAAGACGGTTAAGAATAAGGGCATTCAAAGAACCTATCACCTGTTCCTTTTCAGGGTCATTAGCTATGACAAGATAAGACGGTCTTTCCGGATCCGATATTTTAAGGTCAAGATCATCACCGGTAAACACCCAATAAGCTTCCGGCGACACAAGACGCGCCACATTGACACGAAGCGTACCCACCATACCTTCAAGCTGCTCATTTGCCTTGTTGTCAAACGCAGTTCTGAACGGTGCCATCAGAGAGGCGATGCGGCTGTCACCCATTAAAACCTTGAAAACGTCATCGTATCCATGACCAAGAAAAGCCAGGACATGAGCCATATCAGAGTATTCGCCGGTTATGGTATCCGGGACAATCTCATTTCCAGAATCATCCTCATACCAGGATCTGTCAATATATATAATATTTCCATCGGCATCCTCATAAACGAGATTATTCAGATCCTTCAAAGAGTCATCCTCATCAAAGGCGACATCATTACCATCCTTATCCTCAAAGAAGAGAACTTTTTCATTGTTGTTGGATTCATCCACGGCAAAAGCCACACAACGCTGCGTAAACTGAAGCCTTAGCTTCCTGCCGTTATACGACACATATTGCCTTAGTTTCTTTCCATCTTTATATCCTGTAGGTCGAAAATTGACAAAGAAATAAATTATCGCAGCAAGGAAGTTCTCGGCAGAATTTGTAAAAAACGCCTCGGATCCACCCTTCTTCTCTCCCCCGCCCTTGTTAAGTGAAGAGATTAGGGTGGCTGCTGTTTCAGATGCCGCCGCGAGATCCGGAATATACTTCTTCTGTATCGGATTAACACGATGGGAGTATTCCACATCTGAAAAATTAACAATCTTAAACTCACAGTTTTCAGGAAGCAAACCGAGTTTTTTATTCTTGCAATACTGATAAAAGAGTGTTTTGGCGAGAGTTGGAAACTTAAAATCATATACCATCATCGCAAACCCTTTAGCAGAATGCTGCCGAATAAACGGATCTATGATTCCGAATGATTTACCAGAACCGGGAGTTCCCACCACAAGCGTTCCTCGGAACGGATTGACAATATTAATCCATCCTTTGTGGAGTTTTTTCTTCCAATAATAGACCATAGGGATATTGACGGAATACTCATTTGCGTTTAATTTCTCCGACTGTTCAAAAGATTCATTTTCAAAATTGAATCTATCCAGACCGACTTTGTTATTAAAATACTTTGCGATTGCATCAAGACCATGATGTATGAACACAACGCCTAAAACTGAGAAAGCGGCATAAAGTAACCGGTTTACAGGCATTCCATGCAAACGACCGCCCCACATTCCATAATGGAAAACAAAACAAAAACCAGTTAAAAAAATACCAAGAGACACAGGCATCACAACCATTTTCCTCACATTAAATTTGATGTCACGTTCCGCCTTAGTGCCGACGCAGACAATTCCGACACATATAAGTTCACAAACCTTACATCCCCAAAGAGTATTAAAGATACCGAATCGCTTAAGCAGCCCAACCAGCCATGTAAATATGCCGTTATCAGACTGAATAGGGATAAAAAGAATAAGTTCAATTATAAGAAATATATAAATCAATGCACGAAACATGACATATATCTGTTGTTGTTCCTTAGTTTCTTCAAAAGCCATAATAATCTGATTTTAAAAGAAAGGAGGATGCTGCAATAATTTTGGCATCCTCCAAGAGTCACATAATATTAAACCAAAAATACAAACAATCTGACGATTTAAAGAGGAATCTTTACACCGATCATTATACCATTACGGAATGTGTCACCATGTACAAAATTGAAATTATTGCGCTGAATGGCTACAAACTCCCAATTGTTTTTGAATACATAATTATATTCAAATCCTATTTCAGCACCAACAAAGAACTCCCTTACGAAAGATCCGAACTGCACACCGCCGCGAAGTTTGAAGTTTCCGTTTTTAAACTTTGCGATACGATATTTATATGTTCCGCCCCCATCCCAATAATAACCATCCCAGAAAGCATGGCACACAGGAGTATGCCAATGGTTTCCGGCTTCGCCATAAATCTCAACGGCGTGACCGTTTTTTAACTCATATTCATAGCCGACTGTCGCATTCAGCGTGTAAGGTGCCGCGATACCGGCATTGACAGTGATATGTTGATCCCCGCTCTCCGCCATCAGTGGAG
>CAMWMW010000031.1 GCA_947175455.1 uncultured Porphyromonadaceae bacterium
AAGGGACATGGCGTCCGAAGAGGCTTTTATGTGAACCGTTGAAGGCCTTTCGGTATGTCTTCGTCCTCTTACGGCTTTTTGCGGAATCGTAACGTCAAGTACCCTGTAGTTTTCCGGAAGCGACAGACTGTAGCTTTCGCCGGCTGTCACGGCAAAAGAATAATGTTCATGCGCGTTTGCGGATATCCCTCCTGCTTCGGGAAGTATTTTAGGGTATGTCAGAAGCCAGTAATCAAGATTTATAAAGTCTGCATCCGAATTTGTTGCGTTTATTCCGAGTGTGACGCTTTCCGCGGCGTTCACTTTAAATTCTATTGAATTTGCGGATGAGGTTGCCGGATATTCCCAGAATTTGTCTGTACCGAGTGAGGAGAACGTAAAACTGTAAGGCGATTCTGAATCTTTCAGCTCAATCCTGATTGTCCCTTTTGATGACGGGGATGTATAGACCCTATATGCGAGACGTGCGGTTCCAGATGTCATCAGCGGGGACGGGAGTGTCCGTTTTACGTGCGTTTCGGGATCAAGAAGATTTTCGCCCCAGAAGAGCTGACCGGTATTGGTGGTGTTCAGCTGCAGGTCTTTTTCATGATAGACATATCCCCATCCCTGAACTAATTCCTGAGTCGTATCTTCTGGTTCCGACTCTGAGGCGAGACAAGGTTCTTCGCAGTCGGAAAGAAAATAATAGCCGGAGTTCGAATATATGTTCATTGCGTTGCGTCTGAACATCGGAGTCTTGCCGGTTTCAAAAACGATGTTTTCCACGCCTTGCGCATAGAAATAAAGGGAATTGTTGTCATGGATCACAGCTATCTGCCCTATGTCATCGCTATAGGGGAGTGCTTCGGATGCATCTGTGAAATTAAGGGAATACATTCTTCCCCCTTTGCCCCATACACCTACTTTGCCGGGGTTTTCGAATCCCATTTCATTCAGCAGGGAATAGGGTATCTGATAAAGTCCGGAGACGCCGGTCTCGATTTTTACCCATTTGCCTTCGCTCAGTCGCGAGTCAGACTTGAAAACATAGTTGCCCTCGGCGATCATTTCTGTTGTGAAACAAAAGGAGAGCAGTATGGCAAACCATATGCGTTTCATCTGACTCTTATCTCAAGGATGTTTTTTGAACCGCAATCGGCTTTGAGTTCCTGACCCGGAGTCAGGACAGGACTTTCGCCTGAAAGAGGAATAAGGATAAGATCTCCGATCTTGAGCGTGTTGTCACGGCTTATCAAAGATATAATTCTGTCTATGTCAGATACAGTCGGCTTGATTCCGCTGCATGATGTCCGGGACGGTGCAAATGTGGTCTCTTGAGACATGATTTCTTCTATCGGCAGAAAATCGCCGACCATGCAGCATCTGTCGAAAGAGACAGCGCGATCCCACGGCAATCCCTTGCGTTTCAGTTCGTCAAGCAGATTTGCGGCATGTGCGGTGACAGCTATTGTCGCTTCCTGGTAATAGCGGTGGGCGAAACGCGGAGCTATGGATTTGCCGAGTCTTCCTATTTTTACCGCCAGTGCGAAAGAGGCTTTGAAAACGGTGTCGAAATCCGGTACGAAGAACGGATTGTCGGTGCGTATTACAGTGGAGTCGGGAAGTGTGAACCAGTTTATCTCGTTATCAGGCATTTCGCCGTCATACACGGGCAGACGGAATATTTTCATGTCGTTTTGTATGTTGCTTGTGTTCTGAATGAAAATCAGTTTCTGGAATGTCTTTCTTCAAGACGGTTGAAAATGAGGGCGAGGTGTGCGTAGATCGAAGTGTTTGCCATTACTACCCCCTCGGCAACCTTCACGCGGTACGGGGAGAAATTCCATATTGCCTTGACCCCCGCTCCGATTGCAGTGTCGGCGCATTCCTGAGCCGATTGAGCCGGGACTGTCAGTATGCCGATAGAGGCGGGATTGCTCTCCATCACCTCGTATATCCTGTCAAGATGATATATCGGCACTCCGAGATCCGTACGTGCGATGATGTCCGGGTTCACGTCAAAACCGGCGACAATCTCCAGACCGTAGTTCGAGAGTCCCGAATCGCGGATCAGTGCTTTGCCGAGACTACCTGTGCCTATGACATAAGCCTTGTGCGAGCGTGTGAAGCCGAGAAAATCCGACAACGCCTCGATCAGAGCGCCTACCTCGTATCCGATTCTTGTCTTGCCTCTGATATTGAGGAAGGAGAGGTCTTTGGCAATCTGAGACGCATCGACACTCAATGCTCTTGAAATCTGAGTCGAGCTTACGTTCTCGACCCCGTTGGCTTTCAGTATCTCTACATAAGCCAGATACCACGGCAGACGCCGCAGTGTCGGTTCCGGCAGTATGATGTTGTTTTCTTCGTTCATATCGTCTTTGCAATTTCTATTGTGCAGTCACTGCAAGTTTCTTTGTCTGTGAACTGTACATTCCGTCGGGAGTCTCCACAGTGGCGCGATAAAGGTATATTCCACGGGGAACACGTCTTCCTGCGTCATCCCTGAGATCCCATTGTGTCTGCATGCCGCCCTGCATGTCGCTGGTGACGGAGTTGTCTGCCAGCCAGACTCTTCTGCCTGACAATTCGAAAACTTCCAGACGGCATTTCATGCGGGTGTTGGGATGATCTACCGAAACAGAGAAGACAACACTTGTTGACGCCGGGTTGACATCTGTCGAGAGGTCGCGTATAGCCGGGTCTCTGACGGCGCCCACGCTGAACGACACAGTCTTTGACGATGCGTTGTTGGCATTGTCGTATACCGTGAGTTTCAGTGTATGCTCGCCCGAGGAGATGCCGCTAAGCGGGTAGGATATGTATCCTCCGAGCGGGTTTTCCGGATCGGGAGTGTAATAGGAATATACGTCATCGAAAATGAGGTCTTTGTCAAGTGTGACCGACATCTTGTGTCCGATTCCCGAATCCGAGATGTTGATACCGGATTCATCATAGAAAGAAGCGTGTACAACAGGATTGGCGTTTATCATCATCCCTTCCTTGAATTCGGGATAATTAAGATAAAACGTCTTGATTTCAGGCCCCTCCGTGTCGGAGTCGCTGTCGTCATCGAATCCATATACATATAAAGATTCCGTGGAACCGTGCGCTTCCTTCCCCTCGTCGCTCCATGCGTAAGCGGAGATTCTTGCGGGAGAATAATTGTTGTCGGTCTCGGCGGGTGTGGTCAGAGAGACTTCCCATTCGCCTGCCGTGACTTTGGTTGATACTGTTGCAAGACGAGACTGACGGTCGTTGTATGTGGAGACAGTCCCTTTCGATCCGTTGCCTAAAGTCTCCACGACTCTTTCGGCATCGAATAGGTCGATCGTGACAGTGCCGTTGAAACCGGTGGCACGCGAGCCGTCTGCATTCGTGATGTAGCCTTTGACACTTGCTTTTTCGAGCGCTTTCAATTCAGGCATTTCTCCGGATTGCAGAATATCGGTTCCGTTTATGCTTTCCACCACAACACGACCGGCAGGTTTGGGTATTCGGATCGCCGGGTCGGACATCAGACAGTACCGGAGTTTGTTGGCGTTGTTATAACCGTTTTTAGCCCTGATGAACACGTCTCCGATACGAGTCGCTTCCCCGTCGGGTCCCGGAGTCAGCATCCATTGCGCCATGTTGAGGTTCAGCACACCGTTTTCCGATATGTAGACCGTGCGGCTGGGACATATCGCCCCGATGAATCCTGCTTCAGGATTCAGGACAAGCTTTTCCGCACCGCTTATGTTGTCTGCGTCCCATGTGCCGAAAGAGCATGTCGCGCCGTAATAGAAAGTCAGGTTCGGATTGCTGAATGAGATTATGTCGTTCCATGTCAGCAGTTTCTCATGAGTCCACGAACTTGCCGAAGCGTGTCCAACATAATTGGTGTATATCACACCTTCGTTGAAAAGGCGCATCATCCTTTCCTTCGCCTGCGGGTATGTCAGACCGAGACTTGTCGATACAAGCGGGTATGCGTCGAGGTATAGTTTCTCGTAATGGTAATGCGGAGCATAGGCTTTAAGGCGCGTATAAACTTTTTCTGTCTGATCCAGATGTTCGCCGTTGTCCTGGTCATCCGCGATAAGCATCACCCGGTTGCGCCATGCGCCGTATGTCGGGGTCTTTATGTATTTCTCAAGCTTTGCCGCAACCTCGTTTGCCTCTTTTGCTCCGGTCACGGGAAGACGCCCGACTGCGACATGCATCAAGGCTGCGTTGATGTTGAATGTGTTTTCGTCAGTGTCGTCAAGCATGCCGATGATGTCGTCTGTGGAATACGCCGAGGGTTCGGTGAACCCGTCGGGAGACTGCCAGAGAGGGAGTGGTCTGTATCCGGCATTGCGTATTCCGCTTGAGACCATTTTTGTGTCATATGATCCGCGTCCGAGAAGCAGACAATATTTTATAGGTCTTGTCTCGTTGCGGTCATGCCACATTTTCAGTAATTTGCGGAATGCGCCCACATCGGGATGACCGCCGGAAAATTCGTTGTAGATCTCTTCGGGCGTCAGTACTGTCACATTGAAGCCGTCTGTATCCTCATGCAGACGGGCAATCTTCTTTGCGGCTTCCGCATATTCTGAATATGCCACTATGAGCATGTCGGGGGAAGGCATCGAGTGTATGTCCTGATTGTTTACCCTCACGCTGCGTGTTACGGTCCGCGAGATTGAAGCCGGGTCGAATGCCACATATTCCCGGTAGCCCGGCGGGGGTGTGAAACAGGCTCTGTCGCCTTCAAGAGAGAAATCGACCTCTTTTACTTCACAAGGGTCGGTCACATCCCATATCAATGTATTCTGACCGCAGCCCGAGATTTCTACGGATTCACCGTCAAACCGGTTGTAGAAGTGGAGCTCGCCTGAGGCAAGACTCAAGGATTTGTTGTAAAAAACCTCGATATAATCAAGACGTGCGGTGAACAATGCACCGGAATAGGAATACTCTATGCCGGCGGTAAGCTTCTCATCTGTCTGTGTGAATGTCTTTGTGGTGATGGTTGTTTTGATGAACTCGCTTGAACATCCGTCAATCTTGTCGGAGGAAGTCGAGGGGAGTCTCTCCCCGTTGGCGCTTATCAGCAAAGATGAGGAGCCGTTGGTCGTCCTTGCGCCGAATGCCACACGCATGGTGGCACGGTCAGAGACAATGCCCGGCAGCGTGAATGTGAAACGTTGTGATTTTTCGGAGCGAAAATCTTCGCCGAGGAGGAGTCTCCCTTCTTGCGAAGGAGCCTGGATGTCACGTTCATGAAGGAGCCTGGCTGTAAAGGCTGTGGCTATGTCGCTGCCTTTCACAGGAGAGGCGGGTGCTTTTTCAATCTCTTTGTTTTCCTGTTCGCGATCCGATATGAAATAGATGCTTTCGGCGCAATACGGATTAAGTATATGAGAATACAATCCGTTTCCGTCTCTTGACCAGGTCACGTTGTCGGTTGCAAAAAACACAATCCCTTTCGGAGTGCGCACCGAGGGGAGAAGCGGAAGATCGTCGGGCATGTCTTCGGCAAGAGCCTCGCGTACCATCCTTCCGCCTGTGCCATATACGTTGACCGCATCGGGATTTGAGAACCCCATCGCCTTCAGGTCGGCATTGGAAACAAGATGCATGCCGGTTGTGTTCACCTTTATTTTCATCCAGCGTCCGGAAGAGAGCGCTGAATTTTGTGCATAATGCTGCGGATCAAGCGCAAGAGACTCGCCTGTGCCTGCGGCAATCGACAATATGCCGAGTATAATGGCAGGAAGATTTATATGTGGGTAAAAACGTTTCAAAAAAGTCGGTATTCTCTTTAAAAACGTTTGCCGGAGTCTGTTATTGCCCGATTGACTCAAATTCTTCGCGGGTGCCGTTGAAGGTGTTGAGATCTACGTCTCCCCTGATTCCATTGACTTTTCCATGGTGGTCGTATTGCCAATAGGTCCATTCCGCATCAATGGGATGTCCGGAAAACGAACATATCCATAACGGGTATCCTGGGAAGGCTTCCATCAGATATTCCTCATATCCGGCTATATTGGTGTAGAAAGTTACGCGGTGTCCTTTGAGATAGAGATATTCCGCCATTGTGATGAGGCGTTCCACGATTGTCTCCTGAGCTATTCCTTCGGGATTCCCTTGTTTTTCTATGTCAATGGCAAGTCCGAGGTCAAGTTTCCGGTTGCCGACCGCCTCAAGAAAATTCATTGCCTGATCCACACCGTCTTTGTCGAACCTGAAAAAATGGTAGGCGCCTGTCTTCATCCCCGCCTTCAGCGCCTTTGCATGGTTTGTGACAAAGTTCTTGTCTTTGAAATCCGCCCCTTCCGATGCTTTTATGAATACAAAATCAATGCCGTCTTTGCGGGCTTTACGGAGATTAATGTCGCCGTTGTGAGAAGAGACATCTATCCCTCTTACCGGATACCGTTCAGGATCGACATATGGCGGAGTGGTGAGATATTGCTCCCATACCCATGCGCATGACCAGGCAAGAACCGCTGTGAGGACAAGGAATCCTGCCGCAGTCCATATGTCTTTCTTAGGAGGTATGCGGAAATGTGTCATGCTTTGTCGATGGCGTTGAGTTTTTTTCTTCCCGGGTATGCGAGATACTGGTTGAATATCACTCCGAAAATAATGAGGGACAGTCCGACGTATGATGTGGTCAGAATGGTCTCGCCTACAATAACTGAAATGAAGAACAGAGAAAGGAACGGCGCGATGTAGCACATCTGGTTGACTGTAGCCACATTTGCGGCGTTTTTCAGGGCTATGCTGAAAAAGAGGAAAGGAATGCCCATTTCGAAGGCACCTACATATATGCTTGCCTGAGTGCCTGACATCGAGTCAAAAGTCGTGGGAACCCAAAGGAGTCCGGCAAGGAGATAAACGGAGCCGAACAGGAAGGAGCCGAACAGTTTTACGCTTTCGTCGAAGCCGCCTTTGAGCCTTTCGTTTACAATCCAGTATACCGCCCATAGGATAGCGCTCAGTAAAGCCATCGCAATTCCTGAAATGGATAGTGAGCCGCCGATTCCCCCTCCGCCGAGCGAAATGACGCTGACACCGGCAAAAGAAACCGCCATGCCTATGTAGAGCCGTGGCTTTACGGGTTTGTGCATCACGACAGCAAGAAGAATCACCAGGAATATGGGCCAGCAGTAGTTTACCGGCTGGGCAACTTGTGCCGGCAGCTGTTCGTAGGCGGAAAAAAGCACAAGGTAATAGAGTGTCGGACTCAGGAATCCCAGCAGGGCAAGAGCCCCCAGATCTTTTATGTGCATGTGTCTGAACTGACTCCATTTCCTTTGCGCGGTAATGGCAATCGCGAATATGACAGTGGCGGTGATAGCCGCCACTGTCAGCATTTCATAGTGGGAATAATATGAGAGAGCGGTCTTGAAGGCGGCTGCCACTGTAGACCAGCTGAGCACCGCCGCCGAAGCGGCGGTTATCGCCTTTTGGTTATCGGTCATATCCTTTCTTGTTGGTTAACGTGTTGTGTCGGTCAGCGCATAGCCTCGACTTCTTCTGTTGTCAGCGGTATTTTCTTTCCGAGACGGCGGGCTCCGTCAGCGGTTATCAGATAATCCTCTTCGTTGCGGATGCCGCCGAAGTCTCTCCATTTGTTGAGTTCGGAGTAGTTGATGAAATCTTCGAAGCGTTTCTCCGCTCCCCAGTAATCCATGAGTTCGGGAATGAAGTATACACCGGGTTCTATCGTCAGCACGAACCCTTCTTCAAGCGGGCGGGCGAGACGCAGGGACTTGCGTCCGAACTGTGTGCTTTTGGGCTTGCCGCCGTAACCTACCCATACTTCGCCGAGGTTTTCCATGTCATGCACATCGAGTCCCATCATGTGGCCGAGTCCGCAAGGGAAGAACATGGCGTGCGCTCCCGCCTTTACAGCCTCTTTCGGATCGCCTTTCATGATGCCGAGACCGCGGAGTCCGTCGCAGATGACTTCCGCGGCGTGTTCGTAAATCTCCACAAAGGGCTTGCCGGGGCGAAGGTCTGCCACGGCAGCCAGATGCGATGCCACCTGGATGTCGTAGATAAGTTTCTGGCGTTCCGTGAATCTGCGTCCGGCGCAGATTGTTGAAGACATGTCGCCGGCATATCCTTCTGAAGTCTCGGCGCCTGCGTCTACCAGTAGCATGTCACCCTCTTTGATAATGTTGCCGTGATAATGGTTGTGGAGGGTTTCACCATGCACTGTGGCGATAGTGGGGAATGAAAGGGCACACCCGTTTGCCTGAGCCACTGCCTCCAGAGCCGCAGAAACCTCATACTCATGCATTCCGACACGCACCGCACGCGTTGCCTCGATATGCATGTCGGCTGTGACCCGGCAGGCTTTTTCTATTTCTTCGATTTCTTCGGGCTGCTTGTGGTTGCGTAGGTCTACCACTGCCTTGATAAGGTCGACAGAAGGCTTCTCGTTGCCGGGTTTGATGCCGAGCAGCTCGAAGAGCCTGAGTCTGTGGGTGTCACGATAGGGTGGCAGATAGTGTATTTTCTGCCCTGAAGCTACCGCCTTGTCAAGATACTTTTTAAGATCTGCCGAAGGGCGGGTGTCGGAGATTCCGGCAAGAGCCGCTTTCTCATGTATTGTGGGCTGGTTGCCCATCCATACGATATGGTCGATTGTAAGCTCGTCGCCGAATATGATTTCGCGCCCGTTGTCTATGTCTATGATGGCGTTGAGTCCGGCGTACGGCTGCCCGAAGAAGTAGAGGAATGTGGAATCCTGACGGAAAGGATAGGTGTTGTCTTCATAGTTGACACCGCATTCGTCATTGCCGAAAAGCAGAACAAGTCCCGATCCTGTAGCGTTGCGGAGAGCTTCTCTTCGCCTGATATAAATTTCTTTATCGAACATAATATTTTTTTATTGAAAAAAGAAACCGATTTGAGGCTAAATTTAGCGTCACACCGGTTTCTTTCATTGTAGAGCGGTAGGCGAGGCTCGAACTCGTGACCCTCAGCTTGGGAAGCTGATGCTCTACCAACTGAGCTACTACCGCGTTTGTCGCGGCTGATGCCGCGCTTATCTGATGCAAAGTTATAAAAAAAATAAATTCCGGCAAACCAAAACGCCTTATTTTTGAATACGAAGTTATTTAGAGTGTGTTTACTTTTAACACGAATTAAAGCTAAATGCGCTTCTTGAAATTCTTTAAGTCATCATAAAGTGTCTTTTTGGTGCTTTCAGCCAAGTCTCGGCAGTCGCAATGTGGCAATTGCTCCTTTCTCAACTCGCTGAAATCCCTCAAAAATCCATCTTTATGCTGACATAAGTTAAAAGTAAACACACTCTTAGAAACTGTTTAAATTTAATTCGAAATTTTTTATATAGTGAATCTTGTGGC
>CAMWMW010000032.1 GCA_947175455.1 uncultured Porphyromonadaceae bacterium
TTGAAGGCAATGCGCTCATAAAGGCGCGCTGGGTGAAAGAGAAGTATGGATATGCCTGCTTTGCCGCTGACCCGGGACGGATGGTGGACGCTCTCGGCGGAGCGCCGGGGGTGTACAGTGCCCGCTATGCGGGGGAACACTGCACCTTTGCCGACAACGTGAACAAGATGCTTCGTGAAATGGAGGGAAAACGGGACCGAAAGGCTCATTTCGCCACTGTCGTGGCTCTGGTTCTCAATGGCGAGACAAACACTTTCGAGGGGCCGTGGACGGGTATGTCTCGGAGGAGGCGCATGGCGAAGGAGGCTTCGGATATGACCCGATATTTATCGCGGAAGAGACCGGACGCAGTTTCGCGGAAATGGCTCCGGAAGAGAAAAATGCCATCTCCCACCGTGGAAGGGCCATGAGGAAACTGGCTGACTTCCTGAAAACAAATGACTTCTAACAAAGCAGAATATCTCCGTAAATTGAAACGAATATTAATTGACATATGTTTGTGTGTGGCGTTTTCATTGTCAGCCTTTGGCGAGCAATGGCGGCTGCATCCTACGTTCAGCGGCGATGTGGAACGCGTCATAGACACGCCTGAGTATGTGTATCTGCTGAGCAACAACCAGTATCATTATCCCTGGACGGTAGACAACGCCCGGCGTACCATGTCCTTGTTCAGATATGAGAAGGATGGAGATGAACTGGTGTGGCTGAACAAGCAGAACAAGCTTTCAGGCACCGTGCTGCAGGCTGCCGAATATAATCCCGACAAAAAATATCTGCTGGCGGCATATGAGAACGGCAATATCGATCTGCTGTACGACAACGGGGATGTGACCAACATTCCCGGTTTCATGCTTGCAGACGCGCGTTATTCGAAAAATGTAAATGCCATAGGGTTCAATCCTTCGGAAAACATGGCGCTTGTCGCTACCGATTTTGGCTATATCGCTATTGACGATGAGAAAGGAGAGGTTCTTTTTACCCGCGAGCTGTCCCGTTCGTTCAATGGAATAGCAGGTCTCGGCGACAAGCTGCTTCTTACCGACAGCGAGGGGTTGTATGCCGGACTGATTTCCGACAGAAGCTTCTCCTCTTTCGAGAAAATAAACGGATATCGCGATGTGGAGCGTGTGGTCAGACTCGGCGACAACCGGATCGTTGTCTCGCAGATATACGGCTGGGGCGGGGAAGTGCGGGCGCTCACTCTTGATGCCTCCGGAACATTGACAGATCAGTTATTGATAAATTATTACATCAAGTCGCTGGAACTCAGCCGTACCGGTCTGACTGTTTCGGGATATGATGAAATCTGGAACATCGACAAAGACCTGAATATGTCGCATTATCCCAAGGATGATGAGGATAAAGACACTAAACTCGCATCCTGGGACCGGAAGACCTGTTATATCGCAAGAGGTATTGATGGCATCTGCATCAGAAGACTTGGAGAGGACGGCACGTGGACCCTTGTCAATGAAGGGATAGTTCCGAACGCCTCGAATGCCTACAAATGCGACAACATGGTGTATCATCCATCTTACGGCATGCTCGTAAGAAATCATGGAATAAGCCAGACATTTGTGTCTCATGATGTGAATACGCCTGACTATATCTCTTCTCTCAAGGGGCTTGAGTGGAGTCCGATGTCTCCTGCCTTAAGGTATCCTTCTCCGATGTTTGAGCAATGGAATCCGAAAGGGATAGCCGTTGACCCAAGAAATCCCGATCATGTCTACAGCGGTTCTGTGCTTCACGGTCTTATGCGGCTTGATCTTGCGGATCCGTCGAACTCTCTGAGACTAAGCCGCGACAATGACCCCGGCAGAATCGGCGACCGTTTGATTGTGGTGCAGCCCGCATTCGAGAAATTCGAGGCTTCCTGCCCGTTTTCAGTGCCTGCGTTCGATGATTACGGCAATCTGTGGGCTACCTGGTGGGATTTCGATCTATGGAAGGGGGAGCAGGATTGCGCGGAGATATGGTACTGGACTCCTGAAGACCGCCTTGCGTCACAGGATGCGGCGAGCTACAGACCGATGAAAAGAATAAAGCTTCCCGGAGCCGGAGCCTCCAATTATTCGGTCATTGTTCCCCTGCACGGCGCGTCTTCGCGCAACATACTGATGTATATCAGCGGAGGATGGGAGTCATGTCCCATATTCATAGACCATAAGGGAACTCTCGACAATCAGAATGACGATGAGCGCACCGATATCCGGCATTTTACAGACCAGGATGGCTTGGAGGTGGATTTCGCCTACATCCTTTCGGTTTTCGAGGATGCCTCGACAGGTCTTGTCTGGCTCGGTCTCGACAAGGGAGTCGTCAATTTCAGACCTGCAGACATTATCCGCACGGGGGGAAGGGTAAACAGGATAAAGGTTTCAAGAAACGACGGAACCAATCTCGCCGACTATCTTCTTGACGGAGTGTGGATCAATTGCATCACTTCCGATCCTTCCGGCAGGAAATGGTTCGGAACCAACGGCGGTGGTGTCGTAGTCACGTCGTCCGATGGCACGGAAGTGCTCCGCACATATACATCTTCCGGCTCGGAACTTCCTGATGATGCGGTTTACGGCATATGTTATAACCCTGACAACAATTCGATGATGATTTCCACCGACAAGGGGCTTGCCGAACTATATCTCTCGACCGCAACCTCCTCCGGTTCGAAGAGCGATGCCGTTGCATATCCGAATCCTGTGCGTCCCGATTATTTCGGATATGTCACGATAGAGGGTCTTGCCGACAACGCGCTGGTGAAAATAGTGGATGCCGGGGGCGGACTGATAAAGGAAGTTGGGTTTGCTGCAGGCGGCGAGGCACGCTGGGATGTGACCAACCTGAACTCCAAACGTGTTCCCGGAGGTGTCTATTACGTGCTGGCGTCTGGCGCACCCGATGGTGACAGCTTTTCTGCCGTTGCGAAAATACTGGTGGTGAACTGATGTCGCGTATCTGCTTTGCCGAGATCCGTAGTATGTTGAAGAAACGTAAGATATATGAGTGTTTGCCTGTGCCGGCGGCGGTGATTCTCTTTATGGTGTCGCTTGTCATCGGTGTCGTGTCTGTGAAAGCCGCGACGGTTGTGTTGCGGCCCGGGATGCTCCCATCGCGGGTGAAGTTGTGGCAAAAGGAACTTCCGTCGGATATAAGGCTTGAAGGCGAGACTCTGGCAATAGACCTTGTCTCGTTGAGAGATTTGCCCGGCTCCGTGAAGATTCTTGATATGTCTGCACTGGAAATCAAAGGGACAACGCTTGAAAATTCGAGCTATATGGGCCGATCCTGTTTTTCTGACGGAGAGGTACCTCCCTTTGCATTGTTCGCCACTGAAGTTGAGGAGGTATTGTTGCCATCCGGGGTCACGGCAATAGGGGAGGGCACTTTTGCAGAGACGCCGTTGAGGAAGATTGTTTTCCCCGCATCTCTTGTGTCGATGGGCGCGAGGACATTCTATCTTTGCGACATGCTGGAGGAGGCGGATCTTTCGCTCAGCTCCGTGACAGCGGTTCCCGAACAATGTTTCTATGGATGTGCCTCGCTGAGGAATGTCAATCTTCCACCTTGCGTTGCCTCATTGGGCAAAGAGTCGTTGATGAAGAGCGGAGTGAGGAAGCTTGACTTGTCCGGAGTCCGCGAGACCGGTGATTATGCGTTTGCCTTGATGGAGAACCTTGAGGAAGTGACTTTGCGTGCAGGAGTAAGATTGGGAGAGGGCGCGTTTTTCGGAGACGGCGGGCTTGGAATCATGGCGGGAATGCCCTCCGGGAGTGCTCCGCTTTCATTGGCGCTGAACGGCATCGCCGGTCTTGGAGGCGAGATTGGCGGCGAAATAATCGGAGAAGGGGCATATGCCGGACTCGCGGCTGAAAGAATCTCGCTTCATCCGTCAGTCCGCGAGATTCGTGACCATGCGTTCAGAAATGCCATGAATCTTAAGACGGTGGATGTCCGGAAACTCGGGAATGCGGTGCCCGGCTGTTCGCCGCTCGCGTTTTCAGGAGTCGAGACCCGGAATGTGGTTCTTGAGGTTGCCGCAGGTGAGAAAGAGGTATGGGCGTCTGCGCCGGTATGGAAAGACTTTCTTGTATCCGATGTGTCGGAAGTGAAAGGAATTACGGATGTCGGTGTCACGATAAGAATAGGGAGGGATTCCGGCGGAGAACTCCGGATCAGCTCAAGCCATGCGATAGATGAAGTGACGGTATGCCGTCTGGACGGGATTGTACTGGCGCAAGCCAGACCCGGAACACAGGAATATATGTCGGATCCGTTCGGCGGAGAAATTATAGTCGTCAGGGTGGTGTCGGGGTCTGTTTCAAAAGTTGTAAAATTAACAGAAGGTTACTGATGGGAAAAAATAAACTCAAAAAGTTTGCGGAGATGCGCGAATTCAAATGCGTGTTGCAATATCCGAGAGAAGAACTGATAAAAAACGGTTTTCCATATCGCGGAAGCTGGAATGAATCCGTGTTCGGTCGTGTTGCTCCGATTGTGGCTGAACTGGGTTGCGGCAAAGGGGAATATACTGTCGGACTGGCGAAAAGCGATGCGACACGCAATTACATAGGTGTGGACATAAAGGGTGCGCGAATGTGGAGCGGTGCCAGAACTGTGGAAGAGGAAGGAATAGGCAATGCCGCCTTTCTGAGAGCCGAGATCGAGAATATAGACAAATTTTTCGTTCCCGGAGAGGCGGATGAATTGTGGATAACTTTCCCGGACCCCCAGATGCAGAAAACGCGCAAACGTCTTACGTCCACGCGCTTTCTGAATCTATATCGAAATATACTCCGCGACGGCGGCATTGTGAATCTCAAGACGGATTCGCCGTTTCTTTATGAATACACGCGCCGTCTGGTGGAGCTCAACGGTTTTGAGGTGCTGATGGATACGTCAGATCTTTACGGCTCCGGTCTTGCCGATCCGGTCTCCTCGATCAAGACATTCTACGAACAGCAGTGGCTGTCACGTGGAAAGAAAATCAAACGTCTTTCATTCCGTCTGCCACACAGCGGCGAACTCAGGGAGCCGCAGGCTGATGACATCCCCAGGGATGACTATCACGCTATGGCGCGTTTCAATGGCTGACGTTTACCTTGGTTGTTGGGGGTAGGGTGGAATTACGTTCCTCTACCGCCGAGACAACATTGTCGGCAAGGGTTCCGAATGCCTGTGCCTCCGGACCCGCCATCGACGGGTCTCCGGTGAGCTGCAGCGCCACGGGCGCGCCGTTGTCGGCATGGCTGCGGATATCCATCACAAGCGGAATCCGGGCAAGCAGTCTCACACCCTGTTCCTCCGCCAGCCTTACGGCACCACCTTCTCCGAAGATGTAATATCTCTCATCCGGATGTTGCGCGGGTGTGAACCATGCCATGTTCTCCACCAGACCAAGTATGGGTACATTGACCGCCTCGCCGGTGAACATCGCGATTCCCTTCCTCGCATCGGCGAGCGCCACCTCCTGCGGGGTGCTCACGACAACAATCCCTGTGATTGGAAGAGTCTGCACAAGGGTCAGGTGTATGTCGCTTGTTCCCGGAGGCATGTCTATAAGGAAATAATCGAGATCGCCCCACCACGCGTCGGTTATCAGCTGTTTCAAGGCGTTGCTTGCCATGCCTCCTCTCCAGAGCACCGGTTTCTCCTTGTCGACAAGAAAACCGATGGAGAGCATCTTGACTCCGTATCGTTCTATGGGTTCTATCCAGTCGCGCCCCTCCTTGTTTACCATGTAGAGCTGCTCATCCTCGACACCGAACATTTTCGGCATCGACGGACCGAATATGTCGGCGTCAAGAAGACCTACCTTGTATCCCTTTGCCGCGAGCGCCACAGCGAGATTGGCGGCGACTGTGGATTTTCCGACACCACCCTTGCCCGAACTTACTCCTATGATATTCTTTACGCCGGGAAGCACCGCAGGTTTTGCAGGAGCCGCGGCTGCACGTGTCTTGACAGCGATATCCACCTTGACATCAGGAGATATGGATGCGGTGATAGCCGCTTCGGAGGCACGGACTACAGACCTGATGAAGGGGTCTGTGGGTTTGTCAAAAATAAGAGAGAACGACACCTTGTCGCCATCGATGCGGATGTCGTCTTCAATCATGTTGTTTTCGGCGAGGCTCTTGCCGTTGCCGGGATATCTGACGCTCTTGAGAGCATCAAGGATAAGATTCGGATATAATGTCATAATGCGATAAGAATAAAATCAGTCGGCTTGTATAATATAAACCCTTCCGGTGATAAAATGTTAACGCGTCCATGTAAAATTCAGGCGGCGGTGCTTGCGGTGATGCAGTCTGAAAATGAAATTCAGTATCGGTTTTGCAAGCAGAAATGACGGAATCGCCCACCATAATCTCGTGGCATGCATTTTTTCAGCCATTTTCCGGTAAAGCAATATGTTCACAATCCTGAACAGAATAAGCATGACCAAGGCGCTTGCAGCCGGGGCGCACTCGGTGAGGTCCCGTGTCTGCCATGCCGTCCACAGACTCATTGCAATAGTCGCGGCCAGCGAAAGAGTCACAAGCCATTGTATGGCAGACATGGCTCCGGCTCGCAGAAACGGTTTGTGCGGCAGCCAGCGCGAGGTGAATTCATACTGTTCCTTGCGTGTGCGCCACATCCGTTTCGAAGCATCTCCCCATTCGATTGAAAGTATTGATTCCGGAGTGAGGATGATTCTTGTGTTGTCAGGTCTGGCGATCGAATGTATGAATATATCGTCATCGCCTGAATGCAGATAGATGCTTTGCGAATATCCCTTGTGGTCAAAGAAGAGCTGCCTGCGGAACGCGAGGTTGTTTCCGTCGCCGCGATAGGGTCTGCCCCCGAGTGCATATCCTATCCATAAGGAATCCGACATCACGGAGTTGAATTCCCTGTACCATTTTCCCCATCCGTGCATTTCCGAATAATCGAAATGTGAATAACCGAGCGAGACATCCGTATTGTCGGCGTTTTCACCCCGGAAGGGGCTCACAAGCGCAGACAGCCAGCCGGAAGAGGGGATGACCGCGTTGGCGACAGTGGTGACAATTATCTCTCCCTTTGACGCCTTGATGCCTAAAGTCTGGGCAAGCTTGCGGCGGCTGAGGTTGTGCGAACCCGGAGGAATGAATGTCACATACACATTCGAGAACTGCCGCGTGCAGCTTTCCAGCAGCATTTCGTTGCTTTCAGCCGTGGACTCGCATATCACAATCACTTCGAAATCCGGATAATCCTGTCCGCACAGGTCATGCAGATAATCCATCAGTTCCTCCTCGGAAACCTGGGAATATACAATCACTGATACTTTAGGGGTATGCAGCGGTGGAATGTCGGTCTCCGGGTTCTTATAGTCGATAATCCTCGACATCGGTCTATGAAGCCAGAGAAAAGTGAACAAGGCGAGCGTTAAAGCCACTGCCATCAGAAGATATGTCAATTGATATTCCATAAACATGTCAGAATTCAGAGAAAAAGCGTGGTTTGATTACTATTCCCGCCCGCAGCCGGGACCGGAACTGGTTATAATCGAGCAGACACTCTCCATATCCGTTGTAATATTGCACAAATAGATATTGGTTGGATTTTTTGTGGATTCGCCAGTTGAACTCGAAAATGGTGTTGAAATTGAAATTCCAGCCCATCCGTTTGACCAGCGTCAGCGACCAGCCGAATTTTTTGTCGGGAGTGGTCACCGCGACTCCTCCCTGACAGATGCCGCAATATCTGAGAATGTCGCGGTTGTTTTCTCCGTCTATGATCGGAATCCAGAATTTCGCGTGCACCATCAGCCATCTGTCGATGATTGTCGAGCCTGAGAACGTGATGCGGTTCCAGCTTCTTGATTCAAGACTGTCGCGCCCGTTGCTTTCGTGTTCGAGAAGAAGAGTGAACTTCCCCGCATATCTCCCCTTCGAGAAGAAAGGTATGGACCATCCGATTCCGGGGTTGAAATTCAGGTCATGCATCGGGAGTGATTTCTCGAAAACGTTCCAGAATGTCTTCTGGGTATACATGAGGAAAATGAACGAATTGCCCGGCAGTGTGGTCTTTGTCAGACGCTGTGCTATCGAGATCTGGAACTTCACATCTGAATTGTGGCGTGTGGGCTTTGCTCCCACAGCCGTGCCGACTGTGAAATAGTTGTCCTTGAACAATCCGAAATATGGCGCGTTTATCAGCTCGTTGCGCAGCGAGTCTGTAAATCCCCGCTGGTGGTCTACCTTGATCAGCTGGGCATTCGTATTTACTGCTGAAATTGCAGATAATAAGAAAATTATAAACGTAAGATATTTTTTTATAGATATGTCTGCCATGATTTGATTCATGTTTTGTGGAACCATGGGTATTATAATACAAAATTATTAAAAAATGATGATAAATGAAATTAAACTTGAAGATAATGGAATATGTTATTAATTTTGTACCCGTTTTTCAGGATTTTGCATCTGCCGAACCGCAGGGCAAGACCACAAGACCACTGTGAGCATGGATCTGACACCGCTTATTCGTCCATATTTTGTAAAGATCGCCCGTCGCACCGATTGCTGGGGCGAGTCGGGGAAAGATGTGCAGCTTGAGCAGCTGCGCTCCTTGCTCCGCAGGGCATCCGGATGTGAGGCAGGTCGGCGTTACGGCTTTTCGGAGCTTGCGAAAATGAAGAATCCGTATGCGGGGTTCTGTCAGCGTGTGCCTATGTGCGAATACGAGCAGTTGCGTGCCGATGTGATGCGGATGATCCGTGGTGAAAAAGATGTTCTCTGGCGCGGCAGATGCCGGAACTTCGCCCAGTCGTCAGGAACCTCCGGGGGGAAATCGAAATATATTCCGGTCACTGAAGACAGTCTCCGGCGATGTCATTACAAAGGCGCCGCCGACAGTGTGGCGCATTATCTGCGAGCCAATCCTCACAGCCGCCTGTTCAGCGGCAAAGGGCTTGTGCTTGGCGGTTCTTTTGCCAATGAGCTCCACCTTGATGCCGGGGGCGCGAGGGTCGGAGATCTGAGTGCGACGCTTATCGACAGGATAAACCCGCTCGCCAATCTGTTTCGCGTTCCTGACAAACGCACTGCTCTCCTTTCTGACTGGTCGGTAAAACTTCCCGCTTTGGTAGCCACGTCCAAAGACGCTCACGTCACCAATATTTCCGGAGTGCCTTCATGGTTTCTTACTGTGGCGAAAGAGATAATCAAGGCAAGAGGGGTGGAGACACTTTCCGAGGCATGGCCCGATCTTGAGGTTTTCTTCCACGGCGGAATCTCTTTCGAACCGTATCGGGAGGAATACCGCCGTCTGACGGATCCGTCGAAGATGCATTTTCTTGAGA
>CAMWMW010000033.1 GCA_947175455.1 uncultured Porphyromonadaceae bacterium
CAGCAATGACACCACCGCCAAAAGCAGCGGCAACGACATCCGTTTGATTTTTTTAGGCTCTTTTAATTTCTTCACCTTGCAAATTTAGCAAATAATTCGCAACATTAGCGGTTTATTTTTCGTTAAAAAAATAAAAGAACACAGGAGAGGAAGGTGCCTCTCCTTATCACATGCACCCTGTATGGAAAAAATAGTTATTATCGGAGGCGGTTTCGCCGGACTGAATCTTGTGAAACGCCTTGACCCTGAAAAATACCGCATATCGCTGGTGGACCGCAATAATTTCCATTGCTTTCCTCCTCTTTTTTATCAGATTGCCTCTTCAGGGCTTGTCAGCGCAAACATATGTTTCCCGTTCAGACGCGAGATCAAAAAGATGAAAAACGTCTCCTACCATATGGGACACGTAAAGCAGATCGACATTGCCACAAAGAAAGTCACCACAAGCTACGAGACTCTTGACTACGACCGGCTCATCATCGCGGCAGGTTCCACCAACAATTATTTCGGGATGGAAAATCTCGCCGAAGAGACCTTCGGAATAAAGACAGTGGCGGAAGCGGCACATACCCGCGACGAGATTCTCGACCGTCTGGAGCGCGGAGCCATATGCCACGACCCGGAGCGCAGACGCCGTCTTCTGACTTTCCTTGTGGTCGGCGGAGGCCCCTCGGGAGTGGAAATAGCCGGAGCGATCGGGGAAATGAAAAAATACATCCTGTCGAAAGAATATCCCGAACTCAAACCCGATGATGTCACCGTCACCCTTATAGAAGCCGCCCCGCAACTGTTAGGCGCGATGAAAAAGAAATCGCGCGACAGAGCCGTCAAAGACCTTGAGAGCCTTATGGTGAACGTGCGCCTCAACACCGGACTTAAAAGCTACGAGAACAAATATGTGACTTTTGCCGACGGACACAAGGAGTATTACGAGACCCTGATATGGACCGCCGGAGTCAAGGGTGAACCGATTCCCGGGCTGCCCCCGGAAACAATCGGACGTGGCAACAGGATAATCGTGGATGAATACAACCGTGTCAAGGGATATGAAGACTCCATCATGGCTGTAGGCGACATCGCGCTCATGCAATGCGAGGCATATCCCAACGGACATCCGCAGATGGCGCAGCCTGCGATACAGCAGGCAAGGAACCTCGCGAAGAATCTAAACAAAGGGGAGTTCAGAAATAAATTCGAATATCTCGACAAGGGTTCGATGGCGACAATCGGCAAGAACAGAGCCGTCGCCGATCTCAAAGGGTTCTCGTTCTCCGGATTTTTCGCATGGCTGACATGGCTGTTCATACATCTCATATCCATTCTGGGAATGCGCAACAAACTCAGCGTAATGGTAAACTGGTTCTGGAACTATCTTTTCTATTCAACCTCGCTGCGTCTGTTGCTGCGCCCAACAAAATTCCCGCTCCGCAAGCACTGGGGTGACTGAGACGCAGCACTGCGGTCTGAATTATTTTTGTTAAATTTGCACACATGTGTTAAACCCAAGTCCGTATATACACTCCAATAATAGAAAACTGACAGAAATAGAAAACTGACAGGAACCCCTCAATAAAAAATATACTTAAATAATAGAATTAGATTAAAAGTTATGAAAAAAGAGATATTCACATTCATGATTGCAGCCGGGGCGATGATGAGCCTTGGCAGTTGCTCGCTGTTCGACAAAGTGACGGGCAAGAACGGTTCCGCTTCCGACGGCGGAGGGAAAGAGATCAGCCAGGAGGCTGTGCTTCCCCATGACCGCGAGCACATTGCGGCTAAAAAGGAAATCAAGACATATACCTCGGAAGAGATAGCGAAAGGTGTGGTAAAGGGAGACTGGGCGATAGAGAAGGTTTACGGCAAGGATGCCGTAGGCGAGAAAGCTCCGTTCCTCAAGTTCGAGCCTTCGGAAGGACGCGTATACGGCAACAACGGCTGCAACATGCTTAACGGCGGATATAAATATAACGCCGCCGACAGCACGATAACTTTCACAAAGGTGGCGACAACCATGATGATGTGCGCAAAGGAAGGAATAACCGACTATGAGATAAACAGGGCACTTGATGCAACAAGATTCTACACATGGGAAATCAAGGGCGATGATTACTATCTCTATTTCCTTGACGCAGACAAAAACAAGGTTATGGAACTCATGCATCAGAATTTCGATTTCCTCAACGGAGCGTGGAATGTGACCCGCATCAACGACACAAAGGTCACCAATCCCGATGTGCAGCTCGTGATTGACGTGCCGGAAGGGAAAGTGCACGGCAACACAGGATGCAACATCCTCAACGGATCGCTTGAGACAGACATGGAGGCTGTAAACTCGATTTCATTCAGCGCGATTGCGACAACCCGCATGGCATGCCCCCCGGAAAACAACGAGACCGAACTCCTGGTGGCGCTTGAAGAGGCTTCGACCGCGAAACCTATCAGTCCCAAAGAGGTGATACTCCTCAACAGCCAGGGGAAACAGGTGCTGCTCCTTACCAGAGCCGCAAACTGACATGATTCCGTACAATGCCGCGATATCAGACAATACTGTAATATAAATACTGTAATATAAGTGAATAAAGGGGATTTGAATCAAATCCCCTTTATTCGTCTTCCCAGTCAAGATAAAAATCATCTGCCGTGTAGCTCTCCTCTTTGAAACGGGAAAGTTCGCGGCTGTCTCTTTTCGTGGGCCGTCCGAGTCCCTTGCGCCTGTCAACAAAACCGGAGATGCGCGTCATCTCAAGCAGTTCATACTGCTCGGGAGCTGTCACATTCTCCAGATATTCGGGCACAAGCTTCGCACCGAGACGGTTGCCTGTAATTTTCAGCACCCGGAAAGAATAAGTGATCGGCGGTTTCCTGACATCGATCACGTCACCCTCCTTTATGCAACGGGAAGGCTTCACCGCGACACCGCCTATCGACACCCTCCCTTTCTTGCACGCTTCTGTGGCGATGGTTCTCGTCTTGAAAACCCGCATCGCCCAAAGCCATTTGTCTACTCTTTCTTCAGCCATAACCTGTTAATTATATAACCCGTTAATTATAAAAGACCGGGAACCTGTCATTTATTGAAATGTGTCATCGCGAAGTCGGCTCCCGAGAGGCAGAATGCCTTCACAGCCTCGGAGGCTTTCTTCAGAAGCGCGGGCATTTCAGCCATCTCTTCCGGCGGAAATTTGCCAAGCACATAATCGACCTGACAACCTTTCGGGAAATCGTTGCCCACTCCGAAACGCAGACGCGCATAGTTCTGCGTGCCGAGTTCGGAGGCGATATTCCGGAGTCCGTTATGCCCGGCGTCCGAACCCTGCTTGCGCATGCGTATCGCTCCGAAAGGCAACGCTATGTCATCGACGATGACAAGCAGATTCTCCAGCGGAAGTTTCTCCTTGTTCATCCAATAACGCACGGCAACCCCGCTGAGGTTCATGAACGTAGAAGGTTTCAGCAACATCAGCTCGCAGTTCTTGACCTTCACCTTCGCCATATCCCCGTAACGGCACGAGCTGAATGACACTCCCGCCTCTTCAGCCATATGGTCTCCAAGCATGAAACCGGCGTTGTGACGTGTGCCGGCATATTCCGGACCCATGTTGCCAAGACATGTAATCAAATATCTTTTCATATCTTCGTTCTCTTATTACCAAAAGACACCCCTCCCAATGCGGGGAAGGGTGTCTCTGCGATTTTGTCTGATTGTGCGGATTAAGCCTCTGCTGCTTTTGCTGCGGCACCACGTGCGGCACGTGTGAGCTGAACAGCGCAGACAACGGCGTTCTTGGCGTTCATCAGTTCAAGACCCTCATAGTGGAGATCTCCGACTGCGAGTGACTTGCCGAGACCAAGGTGGTCAACGTTGATGACGAGACGCTCGGGTATCTCTGTGTAAGTGGCTTTGACCTTAAGCTTACGCATAGACATGACGAGCTTACCACCGGCTTTCACACCCTCTGCGTGACCCTCGATCTTGACGGGAACTTCCATCACGATGGGCTTATCGGGATAAACCTCGAGGAAATCGATGTGAAGAACTGTGTCTTTCACGGGCTGGAACTGAAGATCCTTCATCACAGCTTTCTTTGTCTCGCCGTTGATATTGAGGTTTACCTCAAAGATATCGGGAGTGTAGATAAGCTTGCGGACATCTTCGTTCTTCACTACGATGTCTGTTGTGATGATACCGCGCTTGTCATCGATCTCAACGAGTTTCTCACCCGGTTTGAGAGTGCCGTTGAAAGGAAGCTCAACGATGGTGCCGCCGTTGATGACTGCGGGAATCTTACCCTCCTTGCGGAGTGCCTTCACCGATTTCTTGCCCAGTTCAAGACGGGGCTCTGCATTCAAATCAAATGTCTTCATTTTCTTTTAATTTGTGTTACTCAAAATAAGTCTGCTCAGGCATTCTTTCTCCTTTGGGAGCGGCACCCGTGGCGCCTGCAAATTTCCCATCACACGTTTTTGCTCAAAAGCGCCGCAAAGTTAACTCTTTTTTTCCACACTGCCAAATCGACAATTCTGCAAAAACAAAATGCAAAAAGAAGAAAAGGTGCTGTCGGCGGAATCAGCTACGCCCGCAAAGGTCATGGAGATGGCAGAAGCGACAGTGGCTTTCATCCTCGGCGGGAGAGAAGGGGACCATCGGATCAAAGATCTCCTCTATCATGCCGTTGACCCTTGAAAGGAACTCTGCGTTGACCTGTTTGTGACCGTCTATCCTTTCTTTCGCGATTTTGGGTATGACCTCACCGTCGGATGATATGCGTCCCACCTCATATATCGACACCTTCACATCCTCGTCCATCCCTTTGTCGAGATTCAGGAGGTTGGCATACAACAGCAGCTGAAAAAGATTCTTGGCAGAGTACTCCCCATTGAAGATATCATCAAACTCCTCCGCCGCCACAAGGCTGCCGCCGGTCTTGTAATCGACAATCCGCCATCGTTCCGATGCCGTTCCGGGATTCAACACGTCAAGACGGTCTATGGCATATTTCATGTTCACTTTCCTGCCCGGCGCGAATTCCCATTCATAAAGCCCGGTCATCTCTCCGCCGGCAAGCTCGAACGGAGCCAGACCGAGGTCATACCTCAGAATATCGCGTATCTGCCTTTCGAGCTGCCGCGCCACCATCGCCGCGGCACCCTCTATGGGGTCGTCAAGTTCCTCTCCTTTCTTTTTAAAATGCTCCTTGTTTATAGAGCGACGGAGATGACGGCGGATAAGACCGGTGTCTTCAAGCATTGACGAAAGACGCTCCGGAGTCATGAGGATTCTGTTCTCAAGAAACAGTTTTCGGTCTTTATCGGGGAAATACAGACATAACATGGTGTCATGGATGATATTTCCCTGCGTGATCGGATCTATATAGTCACTGGCGTCTGTGTCTGTTTTAAGATTCGCTATCACCTCATAATAGAATTTCACCTGACATTCACCATATTTGCGCAATGCCGACGCCGAGAAGTTCCGGCGTGAGCCGGGGCGGGCAAATTCCATTATATCAGCCATAACCGATGATGTCTTTTCAACAGGGCGCAGCTCGGAAGCGGTATCGGCAAGCATAAACCGATAGTTCTCATATTTTATTCCATCGCGCGCGTAAAGATAGCGGAGCTGTCTCAGATAGCGCGACTCACCCCCGGAACGCATCCCTTCGCCGCTTCTTGCGTCATACAGCAGAGTAACAGACCTGGCACGCGAGATCATACGGTAAAAATAGTAAGCAAACAGACGCTCCTGATAATTGGAATAAGGCAATCCGTAGCCGTGACGCAGAGAGTCGGGGATGAATGTGGCTTTCCGTGCCTTACGAGGCATCACGCGGTCATTGAGTGAAAGAATCACGAGATGGTCGAAATCAAGGGCACGCGTTTCAAGCAGACCCATCACCTGCAGCCCTTCGAGAGGCTCGCCTTCAAATGTGACCCTCTCGCCTGAAAGCAGTCTGTCTACCATATAAAATACTCCCTGCAGCCCCATCTCTATTCCATGTTCCCCGGCTGCCCACTCAAGACGCCTCAACGCATCGCGATAAAGAGCGATATGGGAACGGTCTATCCTTGACTTCACCACACCTCCCGGCTCATCGGCAAGCGCCGCGTCTATGTGGACAAGGATATTGTCGATATATCTTATGGCCGCCTTGGTGCCGGTGCCGAACGGCTCCACATCAAGCAGAGAGACAGAACCGTTTCCCACGACCCGCGTCATGTCTCCCATGGTCACGGTAAGCCGGTGATGATTCAGTATATCGGAATTAAGTTCCGATACATTGCGGCTGCCAAGCAACGCATGGGCAAAAGGATGGGAAAGAAGCATCCTCACATCTTCATGAAAATATGCCGTCCCTCCGTCACGCTTGCGGCTCCGGGCATGCAGTTGCCGGAGATGATGCAGAAAAGAGGCGACGGATGTGAGACGCAACGAATAACCCATCGTAAGATTCACTTCCGACAAAGATTCCGGAAGCGCATAGAGAAGAGGCAACAGCAGATTCTCGTCGGGGAGCACCACAGCCACGCGGGCATCACGCACATCATCGGCACCCACAAGCTCTATAATCTCTTCGACCCGTGACGCCGCGATCTTGGTCTGAGCCGAATTGGAAGGCGAGGCTATCACCCGTATTTCCGGCGGCATTGTCTCGACACGGTTGCGCTCAAGATATGGCAACGCCCAGTCTGGTGACGGGAAATTGCGTTTATTCAGGCGCAGGAACGCCGCCGCATCGCTGTCGGGCGATTCCAGGACCGGTCCGGTAGCGTCCCAATAGAAATCGGCAAAAGATTCCTTTTCATCTTCATAATATCCTCCTGCCTTATAAATCTCCTCGAAGATAAGCGCCTCCGCTGTAGACAATGCGTTGAAACCCACGAAAACCATTTTCTTATATCCGAGTAGTTCTCTCCCCATCTCCCGGATACGTTGCAGCGCCACGCGGTAGACACCGCCTGGAGTCGCAAGCCCATCTGCGGCAAGATCTTCGTCAAGAGCGTGATAAAGAGGAGCCATAGCCTGCCATAGATACATGAAGCGTTCCTTTACCGATGAATTCCCTTCGGGGGGTACAAGATTTTTCCAGAACCGTTCCACATCCCTGTAATTCGGAGAATAACCGAAATAACGCTCCAGTATCTCAAGCTGGTCGGGTGTCAGAAAGTTGGATGCGATCTCCCTGTAATCGCTGACGTTGGCGAATATGGCATCAGGATCCACATTATACTGGTCTACCTCGCTGAAATCCGAAAGCAGGATCTCACCCCAGCTCCGGAAGGCGTCAAACTCAAGGAGTTCGTCACCCTGCACGCTGCCGGGAATCAGCGACCTGTTACTCTTATATATATTGAACAGGCGGAACAACATGTCGATACGAGTGGCAACGCCTCGTCCGGACACATTCTCTACAAAATCCGATATCGAAAGCACCTCAGGAGCCATCGCTACCCTGTTTCCGAGCATATTGGAAAGACTTTTTAGGAAGAACGTTCCCGACCGCTTGTTTGGAAACACAAAACAGAATTCCGACATGTCGGTAAAATTCTCGGCATAAGCCCGCGCCACAGAGTCAAGAAACGACTCCCGCCCGCTTCCGTACGCACCGGCGGTTCCATTGTCTGCCGCGTCAATCATATTTACAGCTGCATCGTTTTTCATATTACAAAAGTAGTGAGATTGAAGACACTTTTCGCCCTGTCAGACTTAAAGAATGTTAAAATCCAAATTATTTTTGATGTTATATAGCATGTTTCAAAAATATTTTATAATTTTGCAGTGAGTTTTTCATGGTATTAGATTTTAAGGTTAACGTGAGATTGGTTGTCGGGACGACAATCAATTTTTTTTGCGCCTTTACAAAACCTGCCGGAAACCGCCTTTTCCGGTGCATTCCGCGAGATTCCGTACAAAATGTCTGTGCGGTCTTCTTAATTATATTCAATTATCGGCAAAACGTGGATTTTTTTTATTAACTTTGTATGTCATAAAATATGAGAGGCTCTCCGCATACACAAGTATAAACTATTACGACATGAATTTCTCTGACATTCCCGGACAATCAAATGCCAAGCAGAACCTGCGCGATCTGGCTGACAGCAACAACATGCCGCACGCCATCATGCTTTGCGGGCATTCCGGCATCGGAAAAATGTGTATGGCGCGCGCATTCATGCAATATGCGCACTGTTCCTCCCCACGCGACGGAGAACCATGCGGACAATGTGCTTCCTGCCGACAGCATATTTCCTTCAACCATCCGGACGTTCACTATATATATCCCATTGTCAAAAACAAGGCGCAGAAAATTGAATTGTCGGAAGACCGCATAGATTCCTGGAAACGCATGCTCGCCGAATATCCGTGGATGCCTCCGGAAAAATGGGTCGAAATTATCGATGCGGGAAATTCACAGCCTATCATATATGTAAACGACGCCGACAACATCGTGCGGAGCGAAGCATACTCCTCTTTTACCTCAAAATACAAATTCTTTGTGATATGGCTTCCGGAAAAACTTCAGCCGGCGGCGGCAAACAAGCTCCTCAAGGTAATCGAAGAGCCTACGGAGGGAACCGTTTTCCTTCTTGTCTCCAATAATGAATCGGAGGTGTTGCCGACAATCTCGTCGCGTACCAGACGGTTCAACATGCATCCTGCCGAGCAGCCCCTGATAGAGAGATACGTAAAAGAGAAGTATCATCTTGACGACGCTACCGCACACACTGTGGCACGACTTTCCGAGGGAAGAGTGGCAAAAGCCGACGAACTTGCATCGCATTCGGGCGAACGCGAGGAGTTTCAGAAACTTTTTCAGGACATCATGCGGGCGGCATATGCCAAGAAACCCGGCAAACTGCGTGAAATAGGCGATGCCGCGTCATCGCTCGGCCGCGAGAAACTGCGCAGGTTTCTCAGCTACATGACGCAGATGGCACGCGAGAATTTCATCTATAACATGCGGATTCCAGCCCTGTCTTCAATGACTCCTGAAGAGGAGAGTTTCTCAAGCCGTTTCTCCCCTTTCATCCATCACGGCAATATCGAGGAACTTGTGAGCCGCATCGAGGAAGCCTCCACCCATATCGAAAGAAACGGCAACTCAAAACTCGTCCTTTTCTCCCTCTTCCTTTATATAATCCCTCTCCTGCACAAAAAAGCCTCTTGACAACGAAGTATTTATTAACCCAATAAAAAATCAACATGAAACCAACACTTTTCATTCTCGCAGCAGGTATGGGCAGCCGTTACGGCGGTCTCAAACAGCTTGACGGACTCGGTCCTTCAGGCGAAACAATCATGGACTATTCCGTAT
>CAMWMW010000034.1 GCA_947175455.1 uncultured Porphyromonadaceae bacterium
ATCCTGATTATTATAGATCTCTTGCCGATGGATTGAAATTTTCATGTGAGTCATTTGTCAGGTCATTTTAGAAAACCATCAATACCATGAGGATTCCTATAGTTTTTTCAACCGATCATAATTTTGTAATGCCGACAGGTGTTGCTATTTCTTCTTTGTTGAGAAATTCAGATACAGAAAAATATGATGTAATAATTTTGGCTGCTGAAGATCTTACAGATAAAGATATTGAGTTGCTTGAATCTTTGACAGAGGGGACATTTTCAACAATTAGGCTTGTAAATTTTGGAAATACATTCGATAATGCTTATGAAATAAGAGGGATCAGTAAAGCCACTTATTTCAGGCTGCTTATTCCGTGGATGTTTCCTGAATATGACAAAATCATTTATTGTGACGGAGATATTATTTTCAGGAAAGGATTGTCAGAATTATATAGCACATCTATCGAAGGGTATTATGTGGCTGGTATAAAAGACTTTGTATTTGATAAGGATTTTAAAGAGAGTATCATTCAAAACGGATTATCGTGGGATGGATATATCAATGGAGGTGTTCTGCTTATTAATTGTAAGGAGCAAAGGAACGACAATCTTCTTGATGAATATAAACGGCATTTTGATAAAAGATACACTTATCAGGATCAGGATATTATAAATATAGTGTGTAAATCCAGAATAAAATACTTGTCTCCTGTATTTAATTTTAATTCTAATTTTTATAAGTATTCGATCTGTAGACCTGAATATATTGAAGAAAGGTTTAAAGAAACATCCGATTCATTAATAAAGAATATCACGATTATTCATTATTGTGGATTAAAACCCTGGCGTAAAGAGATTGGGTATCTTTTTTCTGATTGGCTTGCAAGTTATGCAAAAAGCAAATGGTATGATCCGTCTCTTGAGTTTGACATGTATTCAACTTTATTTTGTAAAGGCTTTACAATAAAGGAATTGTTGAGGATGATAAAATATAGTCTTTTCCCATTGCGATTCCGTTATGACAAGTAGCATGATATGAAAGCGTATGTGGTGAATTTGCTCCGGTCGGAGGATCGTAGAGTGTATATGGAAAATCTGCTATCGGCAATTGACGATATTGAGATTGAATATATCAATGCTGTTGATGGTAAGTCACTTTCAGATAAGGAAAGGCATACTCTTTTTGATGTGGAAAAGTTCAGTAGAGATAACCTGAGGTTGTCACGTCCCGGGGAAATAGGATGTACACTAAGTCATCAGAAGTGTTATCGTAGACTTATTGAGTCCGATGAATCATATGCCATTGTCTTTGAGGATGATATTGTAATGAATGAAGCCCCCGTATCTTTTATTGCAGAAATTGAGAAATGGTTACGTACAGATGAACCGAGGGTGCTTTTGCTGTCAGGATGGTTCTGGTATACAACTGAATCAGGATTTGACGAAAAACATAAGGTGGCTACAGTGTCCGATGGCTATCTGACACATGCCTATGCACTCAATCGTGCGGCTGCGGAATTAATGACCGATGAAAGACCTTGGTATGTGGCAGACGCTTGGGATATGTTTAGAAAACGAGGCATCAGAATATGCGGTCTGCGCCCTCATCCATTTGATCAGGACTGGTCGGGAGTGTTCAAGACGGTAGTGAATGATGAATCGCAACGAAAAACATCATTTAATCTGTCCGGTTGGATGAAGATTAAGAAAAGAAGTGCAATACAGAAAATTCTGACTTTGGCAGGGAACATGGAACCTGCAAGACACAATGGCTGATAACATTAAGGTATCTGTTTGTATTCCGGTATATGGTGTGGAGAAATATATCGGAAGATGTGCTGAATCCTTGTTCCGTCAAACATTAAAAGATGGGATAGAATTCATTTTTATAGATGATTGCTCTCCTGACAATAGTATCGGAATATTGGAAGAGTGTCTTGAAAAATATTCTGACAGAAAGAATCAGGTCAGAATCATCAGGCATTCGCGTAATCTTGGATTGGGGGCGGCAAGGCAGACAGCTCTTGAACATGTGCGCGGTGAATATGTAATCTGTTGCGATTCAGATGACTGGGTTGATGAGAATCTGTATGAGTCGTTGCTGTATGAGGCAGAGAAGAATGATGCTGATATGGTAATATGCGGATATTGCATTGATAATCCGGAAGAAAGTGTTCCTGTTGTGATACCGCGTATATTTGACAACCGTAAGTTGGTGAATGCAATGCTTGGCGCGGAGGTGCATTGTGGCTCGTGGAATAAACTGGTCAGAAAAAGTCTGTTTGACAGAAACTCTATTTCTTATCCATCCGGCATAAATATGTGGGAAGATGTCAATGTAATGATACGTATTGCTTATTTTACAAAAAAAATATCTTATACCGATAAATCTTCTTATCATTATTGGGTGGCAAATTCCGGGTCATATACTTATTCCCCTAATCAGAATTCATTGAGGAATCAGACATATGTGATAGGTAGCCTTGAAGAGTTTTTCAGATTTCATAAGGATTACGGAATGTTGGAATCTCTGAATTATCTTAAGCTGACTGCGAAACTCAACGGATTGCTTTATGCGGATAATTCTCTTGCAAAGGAATATTCAGGCATATATCCTGAATCCTCAAAAAACATATTAAGATACAAAAGGCTTTCACTTTACTGGAGAGTTGCATTGATAATTAACCGAATATTCGGTTATCGAATTTTCTCAGTCATGGCAAAGCTTGCAAATCGTGTAAGATGATCTCATTATCACAAATAAGAATAGGAAGGTCAAGTGTGTGTCTTGATAAAATGACATGTGGTATATTGATATTTCTATATGTCTTTTCTTTCTATATAATAGGTCCTCTCACAAGTTCTATACTTGCAGCTGTAATTGCTTTTGTTCCGTTAGTCAGACATTCCGAAGACCGGGATTGGCTGAAATGGTGTCTCTCTACTAAATATTTTGTAGGCATTATTGCTTTCATAATGTGCCTGATTTCATTAGGACTGTTGTATTCTACTCTTCATCTGACATTTGACTACAGTTATATAAAAATTCTATTTGCCCAGTTGATTCATATTATATGCGGAGGGGTGATAGTCGCCTTTATGTTCCGGGTTTTGAATCTGAATATTGAAAGTGTGGTTCGTTGGATAATCGTATGTTATCTGGTTCAAAGTATAATAGAGCTTACAGCTTCAAGTCTGCCTGCGTTGGCTGCGTTTTTGTCTTATTTCAATCATGCTCAGGATGATCAGGTTGCATCCGGCGGAGTGAGGGGTGTGGCTCTTGCTTCGGGAACCACATGGAGTCTTGGTTTGACTTATGGAATGGTATTCATAATGTATTTCAGAGAATACCTTATGGACAAGGTGAATCTTAAGACGGTTGGAGGGCTTATGGTTCTTGTTGTCGGAACTTTCTTTGCGGGACGCACCGGTTTTGTTGGTGCCTGTATAGGTTTTGCCTATTTTTTTATATTCTCAAGAAAAGGGATTCACAAAAAACTTGCGATTTTTGTATATGTGGCGTTCTTTATTGTTGTAATTTGCCAGATTGCGCTTATATTCTTTCCTGAATATGTGTATTTCGCACTTAATTCGGTATTGCCTTGGGCGTTGGAGCCTATATTCAATTTTCTTGACGGGAAAGGTGTGTCAACATCTTCAACCGATGTTCTTGACGAGATGTGGAAAAATATTCCTACAATAAATCAGGCATTGACAGGAACCGGTAATTTCACCAATCCTGACGGTTCTTACTACATGCACACAGATGTCGGAATTCTCAGAAATCTTTTTTATTGGGGTGTAGGAGGATATGTCGTTCTGATTTCATATCAGATTTATGTAATGTTGCCGATGTTTCTTGAACGAAATTACAGAAACATGACGATTGTAACAGGAATATACCTTATGTTTTGTGAATATAAGGCGATGACTCTCGGTTTTAATAAAATGGCATTGTCTATTCTTTTCTTACTCTCTTTTACACAATACATACGTTCCCGATGCCTGAAATAAGTGTGGTAATTCCTGTATACAACGGGGAAAAGTTCCTTGATAAGTGTTATGATTCATTAAAGAATCAGACTTTTGATGATTGGGAAGCTGTTTTCATCAATGACGGAAGTGATGACGGCACGGCGGTCATTCTCGGAAATATGTCTATTGCAGACAAGAGGGTGAGTGTAATCCATAAGGATAACGAAGGGGTGGCAGTAGCCAGAGAATGCGGCATAGCAGCAGCCAAAGGTGATTATATAGCGTTCCTCGATGTTGATGATTCTCTTCCATGCAACGCGCTCGAACAATACATAAATAATATAAAAGGTACCTCTGCAGACATAGTTGTTGCCGGATTTGATGTCGTAAATGACAAAGGTCAGATTATAGGTAAAGTAATGTATCCCGGCGGTAATCTGGATAGAGATATTTTTTTCAAGGGTATCTGTTCAGGCAAATATCGGTGGCAGTTATGGGGAAAAGCATACCGCAGATCTGTATTTGAGTTTGTAAAGACACCGGCGGGCATGAGGAATGGTGAGGATATGGCTGTCTTTATGCAGCTTTTAATGTCGGCACATGGTATAAGGGTCATTCCAGATGCTCTTTATAATTATTACCAGATAGGAACGTCTGTGACACATGCAAGGGCAAAAGAAGTTGCCACAGATGGTCTTGATGCCGCAAAATTTGTAGATTACGTTTTGGGCAACAGAATAGGAAAGCTTCAGATTGGATGTATTTATGCTCTTGTATCATCAAACGCTCTAAGGCTTGGATTGAGCGCGCGAAATCCTGCGTTGAGAAAAGTGCTTCGCAAACATGTGTCTTTGAAGGTGTTGTTAAGTCTTCCTATCTATAAGGCTATTTGTGTGTCTGCCGCCAAATATTTATATATGAATTTTGCGAAATGGCTGCCTTGAACTGTGCAGTCTCACACATACTTTTTATTCAATGATTCATTTTTCGGTACTAATGTCGCTTTATGCCAGAGAGCGACCTGAATTTTTGCGTCAGAGTCTTGACAGTGTGTTCAATCAGACATTAAAGCCTTCTGAGATCATATTGGTTGAAGATGGACCGCTGACTCCGGTGCTTGATGCGATTGTCGAGGAATACAAATCGTTACATCCTGAAATCAAGGTCGTGGCATTGCCGGAGAACGGAGGTCTCGGAAAAGCGCTTAATGAAGGTCTTAAACATTGTTCTTATGAACTTGTGGCGAGAATGGACACCGATGATATGAGTTATCCGGATAGATTTGAAAAACAGGTCGGTATCTTCATGAAATATCCTCAGGTGGAGGCTGTGAGTGCGTGGATTGAGGAATTTGATTCTGACACCGGAGAGAAAATTGCAGAACGGAAATTGCCGGAATTTCCTTACCAGATATACAGATATGGGAAGAAGAGGTGTCCTGTGAATCATCCGGTAGTGATGTTTAAAAGGAAAACTGTGATGTTTGCCGGCGGTTACATGCCCTTCCCTCTGTTTGAAGATTACTATCTGTGGGTGAGAATGCTGATGAATGGCGCAAAATTCTATAATGTTCAGGAAAGCCTTCTGCATTTTCGCACGTCTCCTGATATGTATAGGCGTAGAGGTGGTCTTAGACATGCGCTGAATGAAGTGCGGTTTCAGAATACCATACGAAAAATGGGGTATATAGGTATTCCGCTTTTTCTCTTCAATATTTTTGTGAGATTTTTTACCCGCATTGTACCTAACCATTGGCGCGCATGGATTTACAGAAAACTGCTTAGGCGTTGACATGCATACTCGCTCATAAATAAGTTGATTTTTATAAAACGAAAACGCGGCATGACTCAGTCATGCCGCGTTTAAGCTTATATCATTGTGTGTGGCGATCAATATTCGTCCCAGCTCTTGATGCGGATGTCGGAGAGGGGTATCTCGCAGAAGGCGCGGATAAAGGCGGAGGCGAGACGCGCGTTGGTCAGCAGAGGTATGTTCAAGTCGATCGCTGCGCGACGTACCTTGTAGCCGTTGCTGAGCTCCTTGGGCGTAAGGTTCTTCGGTATGTTGACAACAAGATCGATCTCCTTGTTGTGAAGCATTTCAAGAGCCTGTGGCTGCTTGTCGTCGCCCGGGAGATATACACGTATTGCGGGCACTCCGTTGTCAGCGAGGAAACGCTGTGTGCCGTCTGTGGCGTATATCACATACCCTTTCCGGTGAAGCATGCGCGCCGGTTCGAGAAGGTCGACTTTCGAACGCGCCGTGCCACCGCTGATGAGCACTGTCTTCTTTGGCACGCTGTAGCCTACCGAAAGCATGGCTTTCAGAATTGCCTCGGAGGTGTCGTCTCCTATGCAGCCGACCTCGCCGGTCGATGACATGTCCACGCCAAGCACGGGGTCGGCGCCTTGCAGACGCGAGAATGAGAACTGAGACGCCTTGATGCCTACATAGTCGAGATCAAAGGCGGATTTGGAGGGTTTGTCCACGTTGAGACCGAGCATGACGCGTGTGGCGGCATCGATGAAGTTCTGCTTGGAGACTTTTGATACGAACGGGAAACTGCGCGATGCGCGGAGGTTGCATTCGATAACCTTGATGTCGTTGTCTTTGGCGAGGAACTGGATATTGAACGGTCCCGATATGTGAAGAGCCTTGGCTATGCGTCCGGAAATCTTCTTGATGCGGCGCATGGTCTCCACGTATAGCTTCTGCGGCGGGAACTGGATGGTGGCATCACCGGAGTGTACGCCGGCGAACTCGATGTGTTCGGAGATGGCGTAAAGCTTGATGTCGCCGTTCTGCGCCACGGCATCCATCTCTATCTCTTTTGCTCCCTGTATGAACTCCGTGACCACTACGGGATGCTGCTTGGAGACGTTGGCGGCAAGTTTGAGGAAACGCTGCAATTCGTCTTCGTTGGAGCAGACGTTCATGGCAGCTCCGGAAAGCACATATGAGGGGCGCACAAGCACCGGAAATCCTACTTCCTCCACAAACATGTCGATGTCTTCCATCGATGTCAGCTCGCGCCAGCGCGGCTGGTCAACCCCGATGGAGTCGCAGAGCGAGGAGAATTTGTTGCGGTCTTCGGCATTGTCGATGTCTTTTGCCTGGGTGCCGAGTATGTTTACTTTTGCCTCGTCAAGCCGCATGGCGAGGTTGTTTGGAATCTGACCGCCTGTGGAGAGTATGACACCGTGAGGAACCTCAAGCTCAAGGATGTCCATGACACGCTCGTATGTGAGTTCATCGAAATAGAGACGCTCACACATGTCGTAGTCGGTAGATACTGTTTCCGGGTTGTAGTTTATCATGACGGGGCGGTATCCCGCTTCCGCAACTGTCATCAGCGCGTTGACTCCGCACCAGTCGAACTCCACGGAGCTTCCGATGCGGTAGGCACCCGAACCGAGCACCACCACGGAGCGTCTGTCGCCGAGATAATTCACATCGTTCTGGCTGCCGTTGTATGTGAGATAGAGGTAGTTTGTCTGTGCCGGATATTCGGCGGCAAGAGTGTCTATCTGCTTAACGACCGGTTTTATGCCTCTGCTCAGGCGGTTCTCACGCACCTTGTTGGAGAGTTCGGCGCTGTGGCGGTTCATCTCCTCGCCCCAAAGCGCGCGACCTATCTGGAAATCGCTGAATCCCTGACTCTTCGCACGTTTCATGAGTTCATCGGAGATCTCCTCGAGCGAAGACAGTGATTCAAGTTCGCGGCAGGTATCGAAAACTGTATGAAGTTTCTGAAGGAACCAGCGGTCTATTTTTGTGAGTTCGTGGATTCGTTCAACTGTATATCCTCTGCGGAAAGCCTCTTCGATGACGAATATGCGTTTGTCGGTAGGCTCGCTGAGAGACTTGTCGATATCCTGTATTCTGATTGGTTTGTTTTCCACAAATCCGTGCATCCCCTGCCCTATCATGCGGAGACCTTTCTGGATAACCTCTTCGAAAGTGCGTCCGATTGCCATCACCTCACCCACAGATTTCATGGAGCTGCCGATTTCGCGGCGCACGCCGTGGAATTTGCCGAGGTCCCAGCGGGGAATCTTGCAGACTATATAGTCGAGAGCCGGCTCGAAGAAGGCGGATGTGGAGCGAGTCACTGAATTTTTTAGGTCAAACAGACCGTATCCGAGACCTAACTTGGCTGCAACAAACGCGAGGGGATATCCGGTTGCCTTTGATGCGAGAGCCGAAGAGCGCGACAGGCGGGCGTTGACTTCGATGACGCGATAGTCCATCGATTCGGGGTCGAAAGCATATTGAACGTTACATTCGCCCACGATGCCGATATGGCGGATGATCTTTATGGCGAGCTTGCGCAGCATGTGATAGTCTTCGTTGGAGAGTGTCTGCGAAGGTGCCACCACGATACTCTCGCCGGTATGGATGCCGAGCGGGTCGAAGTTCTCCATATTGCAGACTGTGATGCAGTTGTCGAAGCGGTCGCGCACGACTTCATATTCCACTTCCTTCCACCCTTTGAGACTTTTCTCCACAAGCACCTGGGGCGAGAACGAGAGAGCCTGCTCCACAAGCGAGATGAGTTCATCGCGGTTGTCGCAGAAGCCGCTGCCAAGACCTCCCAGGGCGTACGCGGCGCGTATGATTACCGGATAGCCGAGTCTGTCGGCAGCCGCGAGCGCGTCTTCTACCGATTCCACAGCCTCGCTCTTGATGGTCTTTACATCTATTTCATCGAGTTTCTTCACGAAAAGTTCCCGGTCTTCGGTATCCATGATGGCGCGTACGGGAGTTCCAAGCACCTGGACGTCATATTTCTCAAGTACGCCGGATTCATAGAGTTTCACACCGCAGTTGAGCGCGGTCTGTCCGCCGAATGCGAGAAAAATACCGTCCGGGCGTTCCTTCTCTATCACTTTCTCCACGAAATATGGGGTGACGGGAAGGAAATATATTTTGTCGGCAAAGCCTTCCGAGGTCTGCACCGTGGCGATGTTGGGGTTTATCAACACCGTTTCGATGTTTTCCTCTTTCATGGCTTTCAGCGCCTGTGATCCACTATAGTCAAATTCTCCGGCTTCTCCGATCTTGAGTGCTCCGGAACCGAGAAACAATACTTTCTTGATAGCCATTTTTTATTATTGTAGAGTGAAGAATTTCAAAGAGAGAGTTGCGAGGGGAGCGGATAGATATGCCGTTATATTACAAAAAAAGTTGCGGGCACCAAGACCCTCAACTCTTTTTATATCACAACAATGCAATAAATTCATCGAATATGAACTCCGTATCTTTCGGACCGCTGCTTGCTTCCGGGTGGAACTGTGCGGAGAAGAAAGGTTTCGATTTATGCCGTATACC
>CAMWMW010000035.1 GCA_947175455.1 uncultured Porphyromonadaceae bacterium
GTTCCACAACGGCGGATTAACTTTGATGCCCATCGACGCCATGTTCACATCGCTCCATTTCTCGTTAGGGAGACGCGCCCGCACCTTGAAAGTATAATTTCCCGGAGGAAGATTCCTGTAGTTGACATGATTCTCACGCATAGGCATGCTCCAGTCGGAATCGATTCCATCGAGCATCACGGCGTATTCTATAAGTGGAGACTGGGCATAATCAGCAACCGAGAATACAATCCGGATTGACGAGTCGTAATTTATTCCGACCTCTTTTCCGGGCGTATATACAGGTTCGCGGTCTCCCGCCGCCCCGTTGTGGTCAAGATTCAGGCATTCCACTATCTGCACTTTCCCTGCCTTCCATTCTGAAGAGATGAAACTGGGAGAAAACATACTGGCGCCGTGACCTCCACCGAAAATCAGATTACCCCCTGCATCGCATGTCACCGCACGGTCATTGAAATTCGGCAGCACGAAGTCAGACTGGAAATTACGGTATTCTCCGCTTTTCCTTATCCACACGTGCAATCCTGTGTCAGACGAGAACCACATGTTGCCCTCGCGGTCTTCCGTAATTGCACGCAGGTTCTCGATATTCTTGACAGAGTGATGACGGACACGCCTTATCACAATTTTTTCCTGCGATGAATCCTCCACCACACAGAGAGCGCCGTGGGTGAGAATCCATATCCATCCTTCGGAATCCACATAGAGACTTTTTACAGTTCCCCCGTTCATATAGCGCGGATGGACATGCACGACACTTGAGAACTTTTCGTCAAATACAAATATACCGTTGCCGAATGTGCTGACCCAGAAACGTCCGCGTTTATCCCTTGTAATCCCGGTCACCGAAAGATGTCCCATCGCCTTTCCTGGAGCCTCCATGAACTCAGCCTTTCCTCCGGAATATCTCAGAATACCCTCGGAGCATCCGATAAACGTCCCTTTCAGGGAATCATTGAAAATGACGTTGATTCCTATGTCGGGACGCCCCAGGTTCACCCTTTCGAAATGTCTGCGTTCCCTGTCGAGACGAAGAAGTCCGTCATCATAGAGACCTACCAGCAGGTCTCCGTCCCCGCGTCCGAGTGTCGTGACTCTCGAATAGGGATGCGACATGTCGGTTGCGAAACTCATGACATCGGAAATTACGCCATCGCGGAAGACACCTATGGAATTAGTGCCGCCAAGCAATATCGAGCCGTCGGCATCCGCATATGTCGACCATATCACACGGTTGTCGAACCCCTCGGTAGGCGTGCCGAAATAAGGAAGCTGCCTGAACGGAGAGTGGTGATGACTCATGAATTCAAGTCCGGTTCCGTAATTGCATATCCACATGTTCCCGAACGAATCCTCGAAAATGGAACGTATGTTTCCGTTGGCGATTCCGCGCCCGCTCCGCTGGCTCACATTATAATTGCGGAACCTCAGATTCTCGGGACTTCCGGCTGTAAGATCCGTAGGATTGAAGACGCTCACCCTTCCCATGTCGCAACCGACCCAGATGAGACCGTCTGTATCTTCCATTATAGAGTAGACATGGTTTCCCGCTATGGATTCTGAAGAATCCGGATTGTGAAGGAATGTATGAAAAATCTCGCGTTCGGGAATAAACAGAGAAAGACCATGATTCGAGCCAAGCCATATATTCTTATGGGAATCGATATGGATCGTATGAATTATACCCTGCGGTATGCCATTGGCATTTCTACGGTCATGACTGTAGGTCCTGACCTTGCGTGAGGCGATGTCAACCACGGAGACACCCTCCGTGCTGTGCGCTATTATCAGATGCCCCTTGCCGTCGTCGGCAAGAGATATGACGGATTCCGGAAGACCTTTGAAACTTTTTGTCGGATATACCGTTTCCTTGCCGTCAGGCGACATGTGGACTATCGTCCGGTAATGATTGGCTACCCACACACCCCCGTCGGAGGCGGGGACAATATCCGTCACATTGAAAATCTGGGCATCCTGTCCCAACATGATCTTCTCCGGCTTTCCGGTATTGCAGTCGATCATTCCGAGTCCGCTTTTTGTTCCTACAAGCAGCCTGTCGGAGGCAACATCGTGAAACAGCGAGGATATGGTGTTTCCCGGAAGTTCGGAGTTCTCTCTTGTGTAAAGCACGAACGAGTGTCCGTCGAAACGATACAGACCGTTGTCGGAACCGACCCATATGAATCCACGGTTATCCTGCGCCACATGCGTCACATATGTGGTGGCGAGTCCCTGGTTCACACCGAGGCGCACGGGAGTCCCGAAGTTGACTCCGCGGGCAGGCATGCAGAAAGCCATGACAACGCACAGCATCGCCAGCAGGGTGCGACACCCCGTCAGGTTTCCGGATCTTTGTTTGTGGTTTCTCATCGTTTCGTTTTTGGTTATCCGCATCACAAAGATAACACTTATGACGCAACTTTCAAAAGACTTTCAGCCTTATCCGCCTCATTTACGGGGGGACCATTCGTTTTTCCAGCTCACGTAAGGAACACCCTCCGCGTCAAAATCAACCGGAAGCCACAGATAACGCGAGTTCATCAGGCTTTTGGGATCCCATTTGTCGAACATCGCTATGAAGCGGTCCTCGCCGGGAAGTTTCATTATATAGTTGCTCTGTCCCAGAAAAGTCTTGTCGGCGTTCTCCCCTCTGCACGGATTGGGAAGCTGTTTCCACTCTCCCATTATTTTATCGGCTGTCATGAGACGCGCCTCGTTGGGTTCCCATCCGGTGCATCCGGAAGTTATCATCCAGTAACGTCCGTCACGTTTCATGATAGCGGGAGCCTCATTATGTCCGCCGGGGAATATGCGCACATATTTCCCTGTGTGACCGAGATAGTCATCGGTAAGTTCGGCGATATGCAGAGTCAGATTGTCTTCCGAAGAATAGATGTGGTATCCTTTTCCGTCATCATCCACAAACAGAGTCATGTCGCGGCTCATCTGTCCGCCTTCGAGATCCCTCACCGCAAACATTCCGCGCTCTATTTCGGCACGCCATTCGGGAGTCCACCATTCCATATTTTCTCCCGCACGCCTCGATGCTTTCTTTTTCGAAAGATTCTTCGGCATTCTGCCGGCGTTGACACGACCCGACTTCACAAACCGGAAAGGACCCGCAGGGGTGTCGCTCACAGCCGCCGCGCAACGCGCCGGACCATATCCCTGCCCTTTCAGCTCGAGATGGAACCACATCACGTATTTTCCGGTTTTCTCATTGTAAATCACTTTCGGACGCTCTATGATGCATCCGCGTTCTATATCGTGGCCCTTTTCCTCAGTGGCACTGAGGGCAAGACCTTCGTATGTCCATGTTGTAAGGTCAGGAGAAGAATATACTGTCACCCCCTCCTGCGGCAATGACCGCACCGCCGCGCGATGCTCGCCATACCAGTAATATTTTCCCTCGGCGAATATCACACACCCGCCGTGGGCGTTTATAGTGTCTCCCTTTACATCCTTCCATATCTCCCCCGGGCGGATTTTTCCGCATTCTTTGCTCTCTGCCGCCATTGACTGACCTGTCAGCAGAATCCCTGCGGCAACTGCCGCCAGTATATTTCTGAAAACAATCTTCATTACCTTTTCCGATAGTTGAATAGATCACTTTATGTTAAAATCCCCTAACCTTGGTTTTAGTAAAAGGGGGGAAGGGTTTCGTCCCTTCCCCCTCACTTGATTTACCTTATACGTACCTTATTTTCGTGCATCTTCGTCTGCCTCCTGCCATGTCGCCCACATCTTGCAGTTGGGGTCATAGCCGTCGTAGCCGAAATTCTGCCAGAGTTTAGCCTCGCTGTTGGCTGTCTCCGCAAAGTGCGGTATAGGCCAGTAGAGGTTGTGCTTGTCCATCTTGTACATGATCTCTATGCCACCTGATTTGAACGGTATGTCTGGTGAGTTATAGAACGAATAGTGCATCAGACGCTGATACCAGTAGCTTCCGCCTGTGCGGTCAGTGCCGTTCTGCTTGTTCCAGGTTTCTTTGTCATATACATTGCCCCATTCGTCCGGAATACCGGTGTTGGCGAGAATCATCGACACGCGTCCGAGCTCGGCTTTGCGGAACTCTTCCATATAAAGCTCGCGGGCACGCTCGTTCATGATGTCTCCGATATTGACAGTAGAATACATGTATTTTGCATTGGCACGCTTGCGGATCTCATTCACATCGGCAGCGGCGCCGCCTGCATTGCCCTGATAAAGCTTTGCCTCCGCACGGAGAAGATAAGTCTCTGCAAGACGGAAGATATAGCAGTTGCCGTTCGCTCCGAGAGAAGCGCCCTGGAAATCGTTGGCACCCGGGTTAGCCTCGTTCACGGCATCAAGCATATACAGCTTGTAATAAGGGATGTCGAACCAGCTGCGGATTGTGTCGGTGCAAAGGAGCTGTCCTTTCTCACGGATCAGCTTGCCGCTCTTGCTGACCACATCCTCCGGTGCATAAAGCATAAGATTCTGCTTGTAATACTTGGTGGCGGGATTGTCATATGTCATGTCTTCCATACGGAGCCAGTTGCCGACAGCGGGATTGTGACGGAGGTCCTGATGGTCTTCCTTGTTATCGTCAAATCCTGGATATACCCAAAGCGTGCGCTGAGCCCAGTCGGTGGGACGGGTAACGCCGATACCGCGACCTGTGGCACGGAGCCAGTCTGTCTCCACGCTATATTTGCTGTCGGTTCTGGCAAGATAGAGAAGTCCGTTGCCGGGAGCGCCGTCGGCGGTAAGGATATTGCCACGGTAATGGGGAAACAGAGTGCGCGCCCAGACGAGTTTCTGGAAAGCCTGCTCGGAAACGTTCACGAATCCGAGGATATACTCTGTGTTTGCCGCCATAATCTTGTTTTCAGGACGATGGAGATCCCAGATAACATTGCGCTGCACCTTCCAAGTCTCAGCCTCGCCGGGCTTCACTTCTTTGCCGAAAGTGGAACGCATAAGGGCGCGTCCGCTCTGTTCGATGAGGATCGTAGCCTGTTTCTCCGCCTCGCTGAACTGGCCGTCGGCGAGAAGAGCCTTGATGTAAAGATGACGGCATGCCTCCTTGTTGATCGAGCCCCACAGACCCATCTCGTTCTGGGAGGGAACCCATTCCACAGCCTGTTTGAGGTCTTCCACAATCTTCTTCACCACCTCGCTCTGCGGGCAGGAGATGTAATTCTTCTTCGGACCGGTAGGAAGTGTGGTCACCAAGGGTATGTTGCCATACCAGAAGGTAAGATTGTAGAATGCCCACGAACGGTGGAAAAGGGCGCGTCCCTTGTATTCGTTCTTTACATCCTGGGAGAGTGTCTCCACACCGTCGACATAGTCAAGGATGGTGTTGGCATATTTCACGTGATCCCACATGTCGTTCCACACCCAGCCGATTTCGGCGCCGGAGTTGTTGCCGGTCTCCATCCATGAAGAGGGAGTTACGTTATCGGCGAAGTTGGCACGTATGTTTGCTGAACCCATGTCTGTTTTCGCAGCCACTGTCGTTTCCGAATACAACAGGTCGCTGAGCATACCCATTGAGTTGGTATTGCCGAGGTCGATGAACATACGGCCCAGATGACGGTCAGCCATAGCCATTGCCGCCTGAATGCCGGATTCGGTGCCGAATGTCGCTCCAGGCTCGAACTCCGACATCGGGTCGGGCTTCAGGAAGTCGTCGGAGCAGCTTGCCATCACGGCTACCATAAGAGCCGGAGCGGCCCATCTGCAAATTCTGCTATATGATGTTTTCATTTCTGTAGTTATTAGATCTTGTTTAGAAAGTTACGTTGATACCGAAATTGAAGAGACGGGTGCCGAGACCGTTGCCGTCCTCAGGGTCGCCATAGCTCCATTTCGGAGGATTGATGGTGAAGAGGTTCTTGATACCGAACGATACGCGCACTTTCTCCATGTAAGCTTTCTGTGTCCACTTGCGCGGAAGCGTATAACCGAATGTAAGGTCGGAGAGACGCAGGAAGTTGCGGTTGATGACGCGGGGAACGCTTGTAGCTCCGTTGGGACCGCGTGCGTTGAGGCGCGCGAAATAGTCGCTGGGGTTCTCCGGTGTCCAGTACTCTTTCTCATAAGTGTTGAGACCGTGCACGATGATGTCGGATGCGTTGTCACCGTTGGCGTATGCCCAGCTTCTTGATTTGTGTCCGAGCTTCGAATAGAATGTGAAGCTGATCGTGAAGTCTTTCCAGAGTGTGAAGTCGTTGCGCATGCTGAGATACATGGGAGCGGTGGTCTGACCGAGGAACTGCTTGTCCTTGTCGTTGTAGACCGGTGTGCGCTCGCCTGTGACGGGATCCACGATGTCATCGCCTGTATAATAGTTCTCAATACGGTAGTCACCCGGTTTCTGACCTACCTTGGCTGCCTCTTCTGCCTGGTCAGCCTGCCAGATGCCATCTACCTTGTAATCCCATATCACACTGATAGGCTGCCCTACGAACCATCCTTTGCTGGGCTGGTCGATCTCTTTCTGACCGATGATGTTGCCGTTCTCATCAAGCACGTTTTCCATCTGATAGTCGATATGACGGATCTTGTTCTTGTTGTATGAGAATGTGAAGTTGGTGTTCCATTCGAGGACATTGTTGGCGATGTTGAGAGAGTTGAGAGAAAGCTCGAAACCGGTGTTGTCCACACGACCGATGTTTGTAGCAACCTCTGTGAAGCCGGAGAAACCGGGGAGAGCCATCTTCATGATCATGTCGTTGGTCTTCTTGTAATACCAGTCGGCACTGAGGTTAAGACGATTGTTGAAGAAACCGAGGTCAAGACCGACGTTGAACGATTCTGTCTTCTCCCAGCGGAGGTCTGGATTCGCCATGCGGCTCATTGTAAGATATTTGAGGTCGGATATAACTTCGCCGTCAGGACCGAGGTAGTTCATTGTCTTGCCCTGGCCGGAACCGAGGTTTGCAAGAGCGATATAAGGGTTGCCGAGGTCGCGGTTACCGTTCTTACCCCATGAGAGGCGAAGCTTACCGGTGCTCCAGATGTCGGAAATGGGCTCCATGAATTTCTCGTTGGCGAAGTTCCATGCAACAGCCAGAGAGGGGAAGGTGGCGTGAGGATAGTTCTGACCGAATGCAGAATAGCCGTCGCGGCGCACAGATGCCGTGAGCATATAGCGGTTGTCGTATGCATAGAATACACGTGCGAGAAGAGCGTCGGCGCTCTCATGAGTGTCATTGGTACTGAAATTGGAGAGCTCTTTGCTTGCATTCTGGGTGTTGTGGAAGCCGAGTGCGTCGGTCGGGTCAAATGCGCGTGCCTCGATACGGTCGCTCCAGTATTTGCGGTCTTCGGCTTCCTGCGCGAGAGTCACCATTACATGGTGTACATCGTTGAATGTATAGTCCCAGTTAATGGTATTGTTGAGAGACCAGTCGAAACGTTTCCTCCACTCGCGGTTGACACCACGGTCAGCCTTTGAAGAGTTGGGAAGATCCGCGCTCATGAAGTAACGGTCCCAAAAATACTGATAGCGGGGCGATACATTGAACTGATAGGTGATTCCGAAGGGCAATGTCACTTTCGCGAAGAATTTGGAGTTAAGAACCATATAACCCTTCTCGAGTTCCTCATAGTTCTGATAGTAGAACTGGTTGCGGAAAGGCTGGAAGCGGTTTGTTCCGCCCATCGGGAACTGAAGAAGCTCGCCTGTCTCCTTGTCATACATAGATGCGTAGGGGGAGAACTTCATGATGTTGGGATTCTGGAGGTCATCGCTGTATGAAAGAGCCTTGTCGCCGTCGCTTCGGTGCTGGAAGTTGACGTTGGCACCGATCTGGAGCCATTTTGTCACGCTCGCGCTGAGGCGCATCGAGGCACGGAGTGTGTTGTAGTCGTTGCCTTTCACAACACCCTGGTTCTTCATGTAACCTACAGACATGTAATAGTTCATCTTCTCTGTTCCGCCTGAAAGACCGATGTTGTAATCCTGATTCAGACCTGTGCGGAACGCGTAGTTATACCAGTCGAAAGTCTCGTTGTTAAGGAAGTTCTCGAATACGAGCGCCTCTTCGTCAAGACCGATACGGCGTCCGAACACGCTGCGGGGAGACTCGTCGGCTGCATTTGACGAATAACCCATCCACTGGTCGAGAGTGATGCCGTATTTCGCAAGGTTCGCCTCAGAAGGATAATCGTAATAACCGGGATTTGTCTGACCTGACTGATAAGCCACGTAGTTTCCGTTGGCGTCAACGCCGTATGTGTCGCGTTTGTACCAGTCGGAACGGTAGTTGAGATAACCGTCTGCATCGTAATACTTACGGTATGAGCTGCGGGTGTTGATACCCCAGTTCGCGCTGAAAGTCACAGATGGCTTGCCGGTGTTGCTGCCGCTCTTGGTTGTCACGATGATGACACCGTTGGCAGCTTTCGCACCGTAGATTGCGGCTGAAGAGGAGTCTTTGAGGATGTCAATCTGCTTGATGTCGTCAGGATTGATTTCCGAAAGCTCGCCGTAGAACTGCATTCCGTCAAGAATGATAAGCGGTGAAGACTCTGTGCCCAGAGAGTTCTTGCCTCGGAGCTCGAGCGAACCGCCACCCTTTGCAGAGGGGTCATAGCCTACCTGAAGACCGGCTGCGCCACGAAGGATGTCCTGCACGGTCTGCGGGTTGGAGTCCGCGATCTTGTTGGGGTCGATCTGCGTGATGGCACCTGTAAGGTCCTTCTTTTTCATTGTGCCGTAACCTACCACCACAACGTCTTCAAGCATCTCTGCATTAAGGCTCAGCTCGATACGAAGATCAGATGTAGAGTCAGTCACTTTTACCTTTTTGGGTGAATAACCCACGTAAGAAACCAGAAGGGTCTGGCCGGCAGCCGCACGAATCACGAAGTTACCGTCGATATCGGTGCTCGCGCCGACAGAGGTTCCCTCCACCTGCACGGTGGCGCCAATCAACGGCTCGCCTTCCGTGTCAACCACAATTCCTTTTATGGAACGTGGATCCGAAGCGGCCTGCGTGCTGAGCGCGAACAGTTGCGCTATCAGCAGACACATTAGGAAAATTGATTTTTTCATTTAAACTAAGGTTAGTTATTGTTGTTTTATTTAAGGTTAAGTTAATTCGTGCCAAAGAGTATGCATGTTTCCATCCATACTCTTTATTCTCTTTTGGAGAATTGAGTCTGAGAGTTTTTCACTGATGCCGGAAAGGCTCCAATGACATCGCCTCCGACCTTGACAATCTTTGTTCTACCTAAAATTCATTATCATTATATAATCATCAATAATACCTCTCCATGAGTGTTTCAAAATTACTCTGCGG
>CAMWMW010000036.1 GCA_947175455.1 uncultured Porphyromonadaceae bacterium
AATTACAATCGGACTGTATGTGCTGGATATGGTCTGCGGACGGGCGGAGATGTCTCTGCAATTGTTTGATGTGTGCGTGGTGACGCGTGCGCCGAAGACTATACTGCCTTTTGTGATATTGTTTGTTATAAATAATAACCTGCTAATACCCCGTCTGCTGCTGAGAAACAAAGTCCAATGGTATTTTTTCGCAGCCGGCGCTCTGGTGCTTGTGATGTGTTGTTTCCAGTATGTCGGGTTCAAGAGCTTTCTGAATTCTATTCCTGCGGAAATGCGGGGCGGACCGCGACATCACCGTCCGGAGCCGTTGCTGCCGATGCCCCTGTTGCTCGAATTTACTTATTCGCTGCTTGTGATAGGAGCCAACATGGCTATCGCGCTTCTGTTCCAGCGTTTCGACGACAAGCTTGAGAAAGAGAGTCTGAGAAAGGCTAATGCAGAGAATGAGCTTGCTTATCTGAAAGCCCAGATCAATCCTCACTTCTATATGAACATGCTGAATAATATTCACGGCATGATCGAGATAGATCCCGCCAAGGCGCAGGCTATGGTCATAGATATGTCGAAGCTGATGCGTTACATGCTCTATGACAGTTCGCGAACGCGTATTCCGCTTGCCAATGAGATTTCTTTCCTTCATAATTATCTGCGCATTATGCGCAGGCGTTATCCTGAAGACAAGGTAAGCATCACAGACTCGTTTCCGGCTGCTGACGCTGTGGCGGGTATCGAGGTGCCGCCCTTGCTGACGCTGGTTTTCGTCGAGAATGCCTTCAAGCATGGCATCAGCTACCGTTCTCATTCGTACGTTGCGGTGTCGATGACGCTTGCCGGCGGAGAACTTTCTTTCAGCTGCATCAACAGCCGGCATACCGGCGGCGACAGTGTTGACGACAAGGGTATAGGTCTTAGAAATATCCGTCAGCGGCTGGCATTGTTATACGGGGATGCCGCTTCCATGTCCATCAGAGAGACAGAAACCGATTATATTGTGAATCTGACGATACCCGTCGCAAAAACCGCCGATATATGAAACTTCGCACGATTATAATAGATGACGAGCCCATCGCTCTTGAGAAACTGGAGTCGTATGTGGAAAAGACGCCATTTCTGACGCTTGCAGCCAAATGCGGCAGTGGCTTCGAGGCTCTGGATTATGTGGCGTCGAATACTGTGGATCTGGTAATCACGGATATAAACATGCCGGATCTCAACGGGATGGATTTTATAAAATCGCTGCCTGATTCGCCGTTGGTCATCTTTACCACCGCCTATGAGCAATATGCCGTTGACAGCTATCGCCTTTCGGCAGTAGACTATCTGTTGAAGCCATATGGTTTTGCAGATTTCCAGCATGCTGTGAACAAAGCGCGCGACATCTGGTTCTCGCGTCTTCCCGAATCAGTGCGACAGCCCGAGACGCTTTTTGTCAAGGTCGATTACCGCTATGTCAGAATCCGTCTTGCCGAAGTGCGTTATATAAAGGGTTACGGCGAATATCTGCAGATATACCTTTCAGGTAAAGACGCGCCTCTTGTCACGCTCAGTTCCTTTTCCGCGATAAAAGAGAAACTGTCGGATTCATTTATTCAGGTCCACAGGTCATATATTGTTAATATGGACAATGCCGAGATGATAGAGCGAAGCCGCATAAGCATGGGTGCCGGAGTGCTTATTCCGGTAGGCGACAGTTACAAAGCCGGTTTTCAGCGGTTTCTTCTCTCCCGGTCGATAGGGCGAAAAGGGAATGCCGGGGAATAGCCCGGTTCGTTGGAGAATACAGGGTGTTTGTTGAAAAAAATTCGCGGACAGGTAATGTTTGTCTAATATTGCAGTCGATTTGTGAAATATCTGACTGGATTATGAGACTTATTCTGACAACAGCGATCATGGGCATGGCGGCAACAACACTGTCCGCTTCAGCCGAGACATGGACATATGCCGACTGTGTGAATTATGCGAGGGAGCATAACATATCCCTGCGCAAGTCTAAGATTCAGGAGCAAACCGCCGGGTACGACCTTGAAGAGTCCGAGGCGCAATGGCAGCCCTCCCTTGATTTCGCCACATCCCACAGCTACGTAAACGCCCCGTGGGGCAACGGAACCCGGAACGCCTACAACAGTTCATATGGTTTTGACGCAGGGTGGACAGTATGGAACGGCGGTATCCGGGAGAATACGATAAAACGCAACAGGCTTCAGACCGAAATAGCGAATCTCAACACCGGAGACATTCTTCGCGGTCTTGAGACCGACATTCTGCAGGTATACCTCAATATCCTGTATGCACGTGAGGCAATCGGCATTTGTTCCGAGGCAGAGAAGGTGAGTCAGGCGCAGGCGGAAAGAGGTAAGCAGCTGATGGAAGCCGGCCGCATGTCGCGTGTTGACTACGCCCGTCTGCAGAGCCAGTATGAACAGGACCATTATTCACTTGTGAATGCTCAGGCGACGTATGATTCGCGTCGCATGGAACTCAAGCAGTTGCTTGAGCTTGGCATAGACGCCGACATCACACTCGCGGATGTGGAATGGTCAGATGCGCAGGTTCTCGCCGCGTTGCCCCCGATAGAAGAGAGCTATGTACTTGCCAGATCGACAGACCTCCGGATACGCGGTCTTGAGATAGAGAAATCGGCGTCGGAGATTGATGTGGACATAGCGCGTGCCGGTCGTGCGCCGAAGATTACGCTCAATGCCGGTGTCGGCACGGGGTATTATGCTCCCGGCGGCAATTTCGGCACCGGGCTGAAGCAGGCGCTCAACGAGCAGATCGGCATTTCCCTGTCGATACCGATTCTCGACAACAAGAAAACAAAGACAGCCGTAGCCCGTGCCAGGGCGCAGCAGCTCGACGCCCAGCTCGACATAGACCAGCGTGAGACAGAGCTTGCTCAGACCGTCGAGAACTGGTATATCGACACCACATCCGCCCAGGCGCGTTACCGCACCGCGCAGTCGAGCCTTGAGTCGGCGCGTCTGAGCGACGAGCTGACCAACGAGCAGTTCTCTCTCGGTTATGTCAACACCGTTGAGCTGATGACAGCCCACAACGCGCTTATAGAGGCGAGATATTCGCTGTTGCAGGCAAAATATCTTGCCGTATTGGGTCAGAAAATGATAGCGTTTTACCGCACAGCTGAAGTAGATATAAATTCATAAGAAATGAGGATAAAGTATATGATTACGGTTGCCGTCGCGGCATTGGTATGCTGGGGTTGCGGCAAGAAAGGAGAGGTCTCTCTGGATACGGCGGTTGTAGAGCGCGGAGAGTTGACCGAGACTGTCACCGCCACCGGCACTGTGGAATCCGTGACACAGGTGGATGTCGGCACGCAGGTCACCGGAATTATCGACAAGCTCTATGCCGATTACAATTCCATAGTCTCCAAGGGCGAGCTGATCGCCGAGATTGAGAAGACTATGCTTGAGAGCGACCTGCGGAGTGCGGAAGCCAATGTGGAGTCGGCGCGTCTTACTTATGAATATAATCTTACCAATTACAAACGCGACAAGGCGCTTCACGACAAACAGCTTATAAGCGATTACGAATTTCAGACATCCACAAAGGATCTCGAGGTTTCAAAGACCGCCTATGACAAAGCCAAGGCAGACAAGGTAAGGGCGGCTAAAAACCTCAATTACGCCGAGATCTATTCCCCTATCGACGGAATCGTGATATCGCGGGAGGTAGAGGTAGGTCAGACCGTTGTCTCCAACATGAATGTGGCGAACCTGTACACCATCGCTGATCTCGACCATATGCAGGTCATCGGCAATGTCGACGAGGCGGACATAGGTCAGGTCAAGGTAGGTCAGCCTGTGACATTCTCGGTCGATGCGTTCCCCGAGCAGCTTTTCGACGGCATCGTGACGCAGGTGCGTCTCAACCCCACCACGACAAACAATGTGGTGACATATGAAGTAGTGGTGTCTGCCGAGAATCCCGATCACAAGCTTATTCCCGGTCTTACCGCGAATCTGACCATCTATGTCATGAGCCGTAAGAATATACTGCTTGTGTCTAACAAAGTCTTCACATTCGAGCCCCGCGAGCTCCCTGAAGATTCCGGTCTTCCCCGTCCGGAGAGCGACGGCAAGTCCGTCAGTCTTGCCGGAAATCAGAAACTCGTATGGGTTGTCAAGGGTGACAGACTCGTGCCGACGGCAGTGACCACCGGCGAGACAAACGGCATAAAGACGGAGATTGTATCAGGACTTGAGGAAGGAGCCGTATTGGCTGAGGATTATTCATCGCAGAGCCAGCCGTCGCAGACGGCACAGGAGGGGAGGAGTCCCTTTGCCCCGCAGCCCCCGGGCAAAAAGAAATAACCTGCGGATTCGAGTCTGACAACTTCTGTAATTCATGTTAAAACATGCATATTCCAACGGAATGAAAGAAATAATTCGGGTAGAAAAACTGCGGCGTGAATTCATTGTCGGCGGGGAGAAGGTGAAAGCTCTCCGTGGCGTAAGCTTCACCATCCGCGAGGGGGAGTTCGTGACCATCATGGGTACCTCCGGTTCCGGGAAGTCCACGCTTCTCAACATTCTCGGGTGTCTTGACACTCCTACCTCTGGCGAGTACTGGCTTGACGGTGTCTCCGTGCAGTCGATGAGCAAGAACCAGCGTGCCGTGACGCGCAACCGCAAGATCGGATTCGTGTTTCAGAACTATAATCTCCTGCCTAAAACCACCGCGATAGAGAACGTTGAGCTTCCGTTGCTTTACAATCCCTCCGTCGGGGCGCGGGAGCGCCGGGAGATGGCGATTAAGGCACTTGAGGCGGTAGGACTCGGCAGCCGTCTGAACCATAAGAGCAATCAGATGTCAGGAGGTCAGCAGCAGCGTGTGGCGATAGCCCGCGCTCTTGTCAACGACCCAGTGATCATACTCGCCGACGAGGCAACGGGAAACCTTGACACGCGCACCTCCTTCAGCATATTGACCCTGTTTCAGGAGCTTCATGCCAAAGGTCGCACGATTATTTTTGTGACCCATAATCCGGAACTCGCCGAGTATTCATCGCGTAATATCGTTTTGCGCGACGGCAAGGTGGTATCCGACACCTGTAACGACTTCCCCGCCTCGGCGCGTGAGGCTTACGAGAATCTTCCTAAAGAGAACGACTGACATGAATATAGCCAACCTTCTGAAAATAGCTCTGAAAGCCCTCAACAACAATAAGCTGAGGTGTTTTCTGACAATGCTCGGAATCATTATCGGCGTTGCCTCGGTCATAACCATGCTGGCGATAGGACAAGGCTCCAAGAACAGCATAAAGGCTCAGATTTCCGAGATGGGTTCAAATATGATCATGATTCATCCCGGAAGCATGCAGCGCGGCGGTGTGCGCCAGAGTGCGGATGACATGAAGAGTCTTGAGGTTTCAGATTACGAGGCGTTGCAGACCTTGCCGGGAATCGCAGCGATATCACCGTCGGTAAATTCCTCAGGTCAGCTTGTCAACGGCAACAACAACTACCCCTCGACAATCTATGGTGTCACTCCCGACTATCTCGACATCCGCAAGCTGAAGGTGAAGGAGGGTGCGATGTTTACGGAGCATGACATCAAATCCGCCGCCAAGGTGTGCATTCTCGGAAAGACGGTGGTCGACAATCTCTTTCCCAACGGAGAGGACCCCGTAGGCAGGGTGATACGCTTCGGCAAGATACCGCTGACAGTGGTCGGTGTGCTCGAATCGAAGGGCACCAACTCCATGGGCATGGACCAGGATGATGTTGTCATCGCGCCCTACACTACCGTAATGAAGCGTATCCTCGCCATAGATTATATACAGGGCATCTTCGCCAGCGCGGTAGATGAGAACCGCACTGAAGAGACCATTGACCGCATCACTGAGATGCTCCGCCGGCGTCACAAGATACAGCCCGGCGCCGATGATGACTTTGACATCCGTTCGCAGCAGGAGCTGAGTCAGATGATGAATTCCACCAGCGACATGATGACCGTTCTCCTCGCCTGCATAGCCGGTATCTCGCTGCTTGTGGGCGGTATCGGAATCATGAATATCATGTATGTGTCGGTAACGGAGAGAACGCGCGAGATCGGACTCCGCATGTCGATAGGGGCGCGGGGCATCGACATTCTTTCGCAGTTCCTCATCGAGGCGGTGATCATCAGTGTCAGCGGAGGTGTCATCGGAATACTCGTAGGTTGCCTTGCCACATGGCTGGTTAATGTCATAGCGCATTGGCCTGTATACATCCAGATGTATTCGGTGCTGTTGTCCTTTGCCGTCTGCACAGTGACAGGAATCTTCTTCGGATGGTATCCTGCGAAGAAAGCCGCCGGACTCGACCCGATCGAGGCGATAAGATATGAATGAAATAGGTTTGATACAAAATTGGTACAAATATGCGTAAAATGTATAAGTAGGTGTTTGATTTCATAAATACGATTTTTGGTAGAATCAAGTTATATAAATAGTTTGTGTTTGATTTATGTAGAGAAGCCGGTTGCCCGTGAGGGTAGCCGGTTTTTATATTTTCATTATTGATTTTTTATGGTCTGACGGAGAAAAATTCGCGTGTGGCTGAGCGTAATTTTGCGAATATTCGATTCTGAAAGGCTTAAATCGGCTGTGAATATGGCATAACAGACTAATGCATAGGTAAATGCCGGCTTTATCAACAGCTTCGGAAACTTTTTCGAAATAGAATCGTCAGGGGCAATAAATGGCACCGACTATTAAAAAGAGTCAAGAATGTTGATATTTACGTGTTTTTTATTATTTTTGTGGAGTAAATGAGAATGCTGTCATGAAGCATCGGTTTACGCACCGCAGTTTTGAATCAGTATGTGATTTCAAGATTGGGGTGTGTCTGTGTTTTATGCGGCGTTTGAGTGTTTGTTGAAATCGGACACACTCTAAATTGAATTGACAGTGATGATAGAATTTATGACCGAGGGTGTCGATATGCCCCGGTTGGATTTCGAGAGGATACGGAAATGGATATGTGAGGTTGCCGCCTCGCATGACTTCACCGTCGGGAATCTCAATTATTGTTTCTGCGACGATGCGTATATTCTTGAAACCAACCGTAAGTTTCTGCAGCATGACTACTATACGGATATAATTACGTTCGATTACACGCGTCGCGGAAGGATAGGCGGGGATATGGTCATCTCGCTCGATACAGTAGCCTCAAACGCCGCCGGATTGGGTGTGGGATATGATTCTGAACTGCTTCGCGTGATTATACATGGAGTGCTTCATCTCTGCGGTATCGACGACAAGGGACCCGGAGAGCGGGAGATAATGGAAGAGGCGGAAAACAAGGCTTTGGAAATTTATGAAATTTGAATTTGATGTCATAGTTGTAGGTGGCGGTCACGCCGGATGTGAGGCTGCCGTTGCCGCCGCACGCCTCGGTGCGTCGACCCTGCTGATTACCAAAGATATGAACCGTGTCGGTCAGATGTCTTGTAATCCGGCAATCGGTGGTATTGCCAAAGGGCAGATTGTCAGGGAGATAGACGCGCTTGGCGGTGAGATGGGCATTCTTGCGGACCGCACGGCGGTGCAGTTCCGCATGCTTAACCGTTCCAAGGGACCGGCTGTGTGGAGTCCGCGTGTGCAGAGTGACCGTGCAAAATATATAGACGCATGGCGGGAGGTTCTCGACTCGGTGTCGTGTCTTTCCCTTTTCCAGGACAGCGTGGTTGAATTTGAATTTGAAGACGCACCCGAAGGGTCTCCCCATTCTTTGCAGATTGCCGGAGTAAAGACCTCTCTCGGTGTTGTCTTCAAGGCGAAGCAGGTTGTTTTGACGGCAGGTACCTTCCTGAACGGTCTTATGCATTTCGGTGCTGTTCAGATTGAAGGCGGTCGCATCTCGGAAGATGCGGCGAAAGGACTTACGGAGCAGCTCGTCTCTGTAGGTTTTCGTGCTGACAGGATGAAGACCGGTACACCGGCACGCATTGACGGACGCACAATCCGTTTCGAGCTTGCCGAGGAACAAAAGGGAGATGTGGGTGATTTCCACAAGTTCTCTTTCCTTCCCGGAGTCAGGCGTAAATTGCGGAACCGTTCATGCTGGATAGTGCACACCAATCCTGAGGTTCATAAGATATTGAATGACAACCTTGCTGACTCACCTCTCTATAACGGACAGATCAGAAGTATCGGACCCCGTTATTGTCCCAGTATCGAGACCAAGATCGTGACTTTTGCCGACAAGGAGAGCCATCAGCTTTTCCTTGAGCCGGAGGGGGAGACCACGGAGGAATATTATATCAACGGTTTCTCCAGTTCCCTTCCGTGGCAGGTGCAGATGGATGCGTTGCGTCATGTTCCGGCGTTGGAGAACGTTCAGTTCTACCGTCCCGGATATGCCATAGAATATGATTTCTTTGATCCGACGCAGCTGACCCATGATCTGCAGACGCGACTCGTCGGCGGTCTTTATTTTGCCGGACAGGTGAACGGTACCACCGGTTATGAGGAGGCTGCGGCACAGGGTCTGATGGCAGGTATCAATGCCGCGCGTCGCAGCCGCGGCGAGGAGGGGATTGTACTGGGCAGGGAGCAGGCATATATAGGTGTGCTTATAGATGATCTTGTGACAAAAGGTGTCGATGAACCGTATCGCATGTTCACATCCCGTGCCGAATACCGCATACTTCTCCGTCAGGACGATGCCGACATGCGTCTCACGCCGCTCGGCTATGAAATCGGTCTTGCCACCCGGGAGCGCTATGAAGCGATGCAGAGCAAGCGCGCTCAGCGCGATGCGTTGATTGAGTTCTGTGAGTCGTATCTTGTCAAAGGCACCGAGGAGATGAACGCGTTTCTTGTCGAGAACGGGACGACTCCGCTTTCGGCTTCTGTGCGTCTCGTGGAGCTTGTGAAGCGTCCGCAGCTTTCGATCTCTTTGCTTGCGGGCAGTCTTTCGCGCCTTGCAAGGGAGATCGCAGGGATAGAGGAGGAGAGACGCGAGGAGATTGTGGAGTCTGCCGAGATACTGATAAAATACGGCGGATATATTCTGCGCGAGCGCGAGCTTGCGCAGAAGCAGTCGAGACTCGAATATGTCAGGATTCCAGAGTCGATGGATTTCGAGAGTCTGACGGCATTGTCTACAGAGGCGAGACAGAAGCTCGCGCGGCAACGTCCGGCGACAATCGGACAGGCTTCGCGGATACCCGGGATTTCGCCGGCTGATATAAATGTGCTTCTGTTACTGCTTAATAGGTGATGATTGTTCCACGTGGAACAATTGCGGGGAGATGGGGCG
>CAMWMW010000037.1 GCA_947175455.1 uncultured Porphyromonadaceae bacterium
CTCGATATCAGCGTGACGGCTGCAAGCAGGGGGAAGGCGGTCACCGCATTTCCCAGCCCGTAAGGGAGAAAGAACAGTCTGAGCACGAAATATGCGAAAACGATATATACAAAACGATAGCGCCACAGAGGCTCCATCGCTGTCATGGCGATAAAGAAATAGCAGGTGATGCCTCCGAGAATCCACGGCACTGCCGTCAGCAGTTCGGGAACTATTATCTCCACCGGAAAACAGAATGCCAACAGGATTGTCAGCAGCAGTGTGGAAATGCCCATTATGGTCGTGAACGCCACGAAACCGTAGAGCGCCATCGAATAGATGATCGCAGTGTCGCTCATGGGAAGATGCAGCGACAACTTTATGCGCTTGTCGGTAACCTCGGGGATGAACTGAGGCAAGCCGATGAGCAGCGCGATGATGATCGGCACAAACTTGAATTTCCCTATCACCACACTCTTTTCGAGGATGATGTTGGCGAAATATTGCGCCGGTCCCCAGATGTCAAGCTCCCGCTTGACCGAGATAAATATGTATAAGACGATGCCTATGGCAATTGCGGCGGCAATGGCAATATACCACCGTGTCTTTATCCATTCCTTATATGCCAGATGGCTTAATTTCTTCATTGCGATAATTGCTTGTTACTGATTGCTTTTTTTGCGTCGCGGAATGGCAAACACGCCTGCCATTCCGAAGATTCCGAAGAGAAGCACCACGATAGTCTCTATTATGGAGAGAATATCATTCAATGGATATCCCTCTCTTCTCCTTATGAAATATGTAGCGGCTGCGAGGATGATATTTAGCCAGATAAAATGGAGGGGATTCCCGAAAATTATCTGTATTCCGCGTGTGGAATCCTGATAAATCGCTACCGAAAAGATATATGATGCGATCTTGTCTCTGACAGAAACCTCTCTTTTGTTTTCGACAGAGATGCTTTTTACCGGTGTGTAGTCTCTGCTGAGCACATGGTAGGAAGTCCGGTCTTTGTCATATACGATGAATGTAAGGAACATAAGGTTGGCCATCAGTGTGGCTGACTTCCCTCTGATAGAGGGAAGTGGAAGACTCTCGCAGCGCATATCCTGGTTAATGATGTATAAATTCCCCTCTTCATCGGTAGCAATGCCCGGAAAATCCGCGCGGTTAGAGAAACTAACCGTTGCAATTTTCTTATTGCCTGGCAGGTTGACGCGTTTTGCGGACGGCTTCCTGTTTTCCATCGCGAGATTGAAAGCATCCCCTTTGGCGTCAATCACTATATAGCCATGCTTCTCGAACTCGGTTCGGTCGGCAGGCGCCCACCAGATTGCGGCGGGTGCCTCGAATCCGAGTTGGGCGAGTTCCGAGTTGAATTCCTCGCTTTTCGCGGCGTTCACGCTGTTCGTTGCGGCAGCGATGAATTCAATGCCGCGACGGTTGATGCGGAAAAGGTCATCGTTTTCGTATCTGGCCGAGACGGAGCTTTTGCGGTCTTTAAGTTCCGACAGTCCGTAGAAGAGAGACGGACGTCCGCTTGAAATGTTCATCCGGAATTTCGCATCGCCGGCTTCCTTTGCCACTACCGGTTTTCCGCATATTGTATCCGGGAACTTATCTTCGTAAGCAAGCTGGCTTGCATTGTCGAGCGGACAGAGGGAATCTGCCTGCGCCGATGAATATTTGCGTCCCATGCTGTCGAAGTAGACACTTGTCACCGATAGCTTGCCGTTGTCGTTGTGATATTCATATTCCGAACGTATGAAATCATTGAGCAGTTCGGAATATTCAACCTCGTGATGCTCGCTGTGGGGAGAGAAAAACATATTGAAGAGTCGCGGCAATGCCACGCAAGCTGCAACGGCAGTCAGCAATATGGCGATGATTCGTATTATTCTGTTCAGCATATCACCTTTCTCCTTTGTTTAACCTGTAAGTTGAAAATAATACCAGCGGACATGACAGCAACGCTATCAGTGCCAGAAACCATGTGGCACCCCGGTTCGCTCCGTGGAAATCCACATCGTTATAGAACAAAGACAGAAGTATGAGTCCTGTCAGCGCGTATATGAGCCTGCGGTAGCCGTTGGGTTCCATGGCAGTCATGCCGATATAATTGTAGGCTGTGTAAGCGGCAAGAAACCAGTTTATGACTGTGGCTGTCACAGGGGCTGTGATTTCCGCCGGGAAATGGAGACGGTTCTCATATTCGAAGAAAGCGAACAGAAGCATGTTCATCACCGTGACAAGCATGATGCCGAACAGAGCCATCCACGAGATAAGGCGGCGATTGTCGGCAGGAAGATGCATGGTGAGCCTGATTCTACGGTTCTTAGTCTCCGGCACATACTGCGCCATTCCTATGCATACCGCTCCCAGAAGCGGCAGATATTTCAGCCATGAGTAATAAATTCTCGGCGGCACATCATACAGTACGCTCAGCATATAGCTTTTCGCACCAAGCATGGTCATGCGGTTCTCAGCCATGGTGAAGATATAGAAGATGACCGCCGCGCCGACTGCGAGGGAGGCGAAAAACGCCCACCGCGTCTTTATCCATTCTTTATAAAACAGATGACGTATCATGACTTTAATATTTTCCTGTTAAACCGATGAACGCGTCTTCAAGTGTCAGATCCATCTGTCGGAAGCCGGTGCTTGAGAGCCCCATTCTGTCGAGCATACTCTTCACATCCGATTCTCCGTCATATGTATAGACCTCATAATGGTTGTTGATGCGTTCGGTGTTGACTACCATTGAATCGGTGAACTCCACGTCGTCGCGGTCAAGATCGAATGTGAACCCTTTGAACCTGTCGATGAAATCCTTTACCGGAGACTGCACGAGAACCCTGTTATAGTCCATGATGAAAACATCATCGATGAGTCTCTCCATATCCTGAATGATATGTGATGTCAGAAATACGGTTTTCCCTTTCGCCTTGCAGTATTCCCTCATATAGTCGATGAAGAGACGCCGGTAGCCCGGATCAAGACCTAAGGAGAAGTCATCGAGAATCAGCAGGTCTGGGTCTTGCGCAAGGATGAGTCCGAGCGCGACCTGGGCGCGTTGTCCGCACGACATTGTGGAGATCTTCTGCCTGGGTAATATCTTGAGCTTGTTTATAAGTTCCCAGTATGCTTCCGCTTTCCAGTTTTTATAGAATCCCGAATAGAATTTCTCTATCTGGTGCACATTCATGAATGAATACTGAACATGTCCCTCAATGAGATAGCCGATTCTGCTTTTTACTGCCGGCGAGAGTCTCTGCGTGTCCTCACCGTAAATGAGACACTGCCCGGACCTCGGTTCAAGAAATCCGTTGAGGATATTGATTGTTGTGCTTTTTCCGGCACCGTTCTTCCCCAGAAGTCCCATGATTCTTCCCTCGGGCAGTGCGAAGTTCAGGTTCTGGTAAACGAGTTTTTTTCCGTAATAATGAGTCAGGTTCCTGCACTCTATTACATTCATAGATTGTTCCATTGTATTATGTGTTCTTACACCCATGTTTCCTCCGGTGGTGAAGGCGGGCGCATTATGTTTTTGAGAAATTGTCTAAAGGTTACGTTTCACGAAGTAAACCCCTTTCCCCGGCAGGAGATCGGGATATTCGTTAAGTTTCTTGCCTGTTACAGTGTTATATACGTATAGCGAGGTCTTGTCTTTGGCTGCGTTGTAGAGGAATGCCACCGTGCAGTAATCCTCATCGCGCAGACCGTAATCGGCAATCTGTACAAAGACATCGAGAATCTCGTATTCCTGAGGGAAAGTGATAAGCGGTTTGGCGGGAGCCTGGAATTCCTCCATCTCGTAATAATCGAATTTGTAGATTTCGTTACGTGTGGTGTAGAAACCGTAGCTCTCTCCGAATGAACCGAACCAATGTCTCACATCCTTCACCCATGATGGTAGAGGTATTACCCTCTCAAGCATTATGGGCTGCACTTTTGTGCCGATATAGTTGATGAAGAAAACGTACATGTTGTAGTCGTCTCCGGTACGTCCAATCAGATAAATGTGATATGGCTTGTTGGAACCCAGTCCGGTGGCTTCGCTGAATTCACCGCATAGATAGTCGAGTTTCAGTTGCTCTCCGTCTACCATGACAGGTTCTATGACATCGTTATATACGTGGAAGCAGCCAATGGTGTTGTCGGTGTGGCGTATGAAGCTGGCTTTCTTATATCTCATGAAGTTCTTCGATGAAATTGCCTGAGCCACGTTCACACTCTTCACATAGGTGTTTCCGTCAAATATGGGCAGCTTCTTCTCAAGTCCGTTAAACACATGGAGTGTTCCGTTGTTGATCAGATATTTCGATGCCCCGTAGCCGAATGTGACATCCTTTATGTCAAGCGCGGGGTCATTTCCGTAATATACCCTGCCGTTTACAGGGCTGATAAGCTCGCCGATATTATAGTTCATATCATTGTCGGGGTCAGCATCGGTCATGCTGATGCAAAATCCGTAATCGGGGGCATGGTCTGTGAAAACAGCAAGCTCGTTTGTGGAATTTAACGCTCCGATATACCTGCCTGGCACGGTCTGACCGTCGCAAATACGTTTCACCATATTGTCGAATGTGCGGGTGAAGGCAGTGGGCTCCCCCTGCATCGACATCCATTCAAGCGTATTCTCCGAGGTTTCATAGAGAGCCACATAAGATGGGGTGTAGCCGTTGAGAACGCGTATGGTGAAGGTCTTTCTGAATTCAAGACCGTTCACCTTGTTGCGCACTACGTATACGCCCGGTATATCTTTGTTTATCCTGTAGCCTTCTGGAAGCTCTATCTCCCAGAGGAGGTCTTTTTCAGTAGATATCACCTCGCTTTTTCCTATTAGCCAGAGATATTCATAATCATTCTCATCGGATCCTTCGGAAAACGCTACTTCTGGATGACATTCGAAAGTGTCACCCAAATATAAGGAGTAGACATCATGCTCGATTCCTTCCACCGCAAGAACATGATGCGGGTCATGATCCGCAAAACTGTCTTTATCTGCGAAACATGATGTCATCAGAACCGTTGCCGCAAGTATTGTGGCTGTATGTATCAGTTTCATCTTCATTGGTCAAAATAAATCCTGTTTCCGTTTTCATCGTATACCTCATGTTCCACAAACCATTGCGTCGCGAGGCTTATCCAATAGTCGAGCTGTATCGTGGCTCCGTTGTCGCGCCAGTCGGGGTCGGTGATTCCGCTGATCTCAAGAAATATTGCGCATTTTCTCGGATGATACGTCAATTTGCTCAGTTTGTTGTTGTTGAGCCAGAATGCCGGTGGCTCTTCGAGATTTTTTGTAAAAGATATCTCGATATATTGATACTCAGAGACACCGATGGCGAAGTTTTCGTTGGGAACAAGTTCGATGTGCACTTTGTAGCTGCTTGTCTCATCAAGGGCATCTGTGTTTATTGTAATTCTCACATGGTCCTCATATAATCCTTTATGGAAAATCTGCTTATCGCTGAGTTGATAATGCACATCTCTCACCGCAAGTTTGGATTTTTCCGGGTTTATTCTCAAGAGATATTCGCGGTCATGCTCAAAGTCTATGGGACCGGTAAGCCTGACGGGAATGTCATAAACGCAGCTTCCGGCGTCAGAGCCGATAAAATGAGCGTTAAATGAGTAGTTGTCAGGATAATCCTCTTGCGGACCGAAGATTTCAAGCAGATTGCCGTTTTTATCAGTAATCGTTTTCGCGAAATTCAATGAGCTGACAGAATCATCGTAAAGATCGAGCTTGTCTTCCTTACACGAGATAAATGCTACTGATAACGACGTATAGAGTGCTACGATTGTTATGAGTCTTATGAGTCTTATATATTTCTCCATGGTTCCGATCATTTAGAGCTGCCGTATCCGAAATCCTGTTCATATTTCGGAAGCGGGAACTTATAGTTTTCCGGTTTCATCGTCACGACATTGCCGTTGTATCTTCCGTCATCTATAGCGGTCATGGCATTGCGTTTATAGTAATAAAAAAGTTGACCTTCACCCTTGAACTCGCATATGTTTTCATGTGTTAATTCCGTCTGCACGGCATCATCAGATGAGTTGCGGTTCATCTCCGGAGTCATTCTCTCCGACTTCAGTCTGTTGAGAATGCCGATGGCATCGCCTCCGGTCGATTTATCCTTCAGCGCGCATTCGGCGGCAAGCAGATACATCTCTCCCAGCTTGAGCATTGGCACTACAGAAGGCTGATATTTATAGGCATCTTCAGCGAGCTGAGAGCGCTGATATTTTATGAGGTTTATCTTGTTGTTTGCACTCGGATTGGTGTATATCCAGTTACGGCGCAGGTCGCCGGCATCATAGCAGTTGTCTGATTTCACGAAATCCTGGGTCAGCCCCTCGTATGTGCTTTTTGAGGTAGTGAGCACGGTCTCTGTGTAAAGTCCGAACACAATCTCCGGCATAAATACCCTATCGATTTTCAGCTCTTTGCCGTAAATGTCTGATTCGATGATTTCGTCAGAATCTATGAAACGGAATCTGCCGTCATTGATCACACGCATGGCGAGACTGTATGCTTCTGCATAGTTCTGGCGATACATCTCTATACGCGCCAGCAGTGCCGTGACAGCGTAATAGTTCATGCGCTGTGTGCGGTCGTAGACCATATATTTGTCGTTATATCCTACATCGGCAACAATCGGGTCATATTCAAGCAGTGTCTTGCGTGCCGCCTCAAGGTCGGTTACAAGGTTTTCGATCAGTTCGGCGGAAGTCATCTGTTTCCCGATTGCGAAACCGAAATCTGTCTTGTAAGGGACATTGGCGGAAGCCGTATTGGAGCAATAGGGGTCGTTGAACATTCTCACAAGATCGAAATACATGTAGGCACGCAGTGCCAGCGCCTCGGCGAGCATCACCTCCGGAACTCCGTGCTCGAACTGTGGCAGTTCGGGTTTGCGCAGCTCGTCAATGAGCACGTTACAGTTGACGATCGTGTTGTACATTGTGCCCCAGATGTCGCTTATCATGCTTTCGCCCGAGTCTGTGTTATATTGGAACTGCACCCATTTCAGACGGTCAGGATCGTTGTCCGACACGGTGTATTGCTGTGTGAGGGGTTCAAGAGCATAAAGCGACAGATTCTTGCCGTAGAGATCTTCTCCCCCCATGCTTATGTATATGCCCGACAGGGTGGTATAGAAACCTTCGCGTGTGGAATACATATCCTCAAGCCCCACTTCGGATTTAGATCCTACATCGAGCCATGAGCACGATGGCAGAGCCACAGGCATGATGAGTGATAATATATATATAGCGGTTTTGTTCATATTCATAATCTTATGTCAGAAATTTATCTGTGCACTGAAATTGATTGAGCGCGCGAACGGGTAGGAGAGTCCTCTCTCCTGCCTGATGGTTGACCAGTAGAAGAGTTCGTTGCAGGTTACGGAGAAGCGCAGCATCGAGAGTATCTTGTCGCGCAGGCAGGTGTTCGGAACCGTGTAGCTGAGGCGGAGCGAAGTCAGACTCAGCCGGTTCTCCTTCTGTACGAAGCGGGAAGATGCCTTTGTGCTGCTGTTGTCATTGATCGCCTTGTATCGGGCTATGTCTCCGGGTTGTTTCCAACGTTCGAGCAGGGCGCGCTTGTCATTGTTGACCATATAGTTTACATTCTCGATGCGCTGATGAAGTGTGTAGTTGTACCGGTCTGCTCCGAAAGAGTAGTTGAGGTTAGTGCCAATCTCCCAGCTTCTGTAGCGCAGGTTGACTCCGAAGTATCCCTGGAGTATCGGTTCTGTAACACCCACCGGTACCTGGTCTTCGGCATTCCATACGTATGTCTTCTCCCCGTTTTTGTCAAGGAAAATCTCTTTTCCTGTGCCCGGGTCGATGCCAAGACTCTTTACCGCATATATAGTGTTCATCGATTCCCCCTCTTTGAAAAGGAATACGGTAGTGTATTCGTTAGATTCATCGTTCTGTATGCGGTTGTTTATCGTTTCGTTATATTTCTTGAGGGCATCTGAGATCTTGGTGATGCGGTTCCTGTTATGAGCCCCGTTGAATGTGAAGTTGAGAAGAATGTCTTTCGTGCGTATCGGCACATAGCTGAGGCTGAAGTCGATACCTTTGTTGGTCACGTCTCCCATGTTTGTCTTGTAGGAACTGAAACCGATTGAGGGAGCTATTGTGATGTCGGTCAGGTTGCCGGAGGTTGTGTTGGAGTAATAGTTGAAGTCGAGATTCAGACTATTGTTGAGCAATGTTGCCTCCACTCCGATATTGCGGTTGAATGTGCGCTGACCCCTAAGGTCGGGATTTCCTAGTGTGCTTATGATCGCGCCGAAGAAACCTCCGTAGACAGGAGTCTGATAATAATATAGACTCGATGCCTGATTGCGGGTAAAATTCTGATTTCCAGTGGTTCCTATATTGGCGCGCAAGGCTATCTTGGAGAAGGTTTCGTTGCCTTTTAGGAATTTTTCTTTGTGGACGTTCCATCTCACGCCGGTCGACCAGTAGGGTGCTGTCTGCTGGTTCCTGCCATAGAGCGATGACCCGTCCATACGTGCCGTGACATCCACAAGATAACGGTTGTCGTATGAATAGCTGAGGTTTGTGAACGCTCCGAGTGAGCGAGTGGTAGACTCGACACCCGAGGGGCGTCCGTAAAGTTCGTATTGCGAGGCATATGAAAGATAGTCGAGGGCATTCCCCATGAATCCGGTGAGCACAAAGCCATCGCTTTCGCTCTGCGATTCGCGTATTTCCCCTCCGAGAATAGCCTGAATGTCGTGCACACCGAATGATCGGGTGTACGAGGCTACGATGTTGCCGCTGTATGAAAGCGTATGCGAGTTGGAGAGAGTATATTTGCCACGGTTATACAACACATCCGGGTTGTTGACACTGTTGTCGTTGTCGTTGATATAGTCGAAGCTTGTCGGCGACAGAAATATATCGGAGCGGCTCAGATCATATGATATTGAGAAACTTCCTTTTATCCTCAGATCCGGGAGCACTGACCAGTTTATGCTGGTGTTGTTGGTTATGCCGAGGTTCTCGCCGGTGTTGTAGCTGTTGAGGTATTTGGCTTCGTAAATCGGAGACTGCTGAATCGGCGAGACTCCGAGTTCCATCCCCGAGGGAGCAACATTGGCGAGTGAAAGATATCTGTAATAGTTCCCCTCTTCATCTTTCTCTCTGAAATAGGGCAATGCGGAGGTATAT
>CAMWMW010000038.1 GCA_947175455.1 uncultured Porphyromonadaceae bacterium
CACGGGGAGTGGCAGTCAATTCGAGGATGAAACGCGGATTGAGATTTGCCAGCATCTCATCACGAAGATTTGTGCGGAAGTTATGGCTTTCATCCACAATCACCACCGGATTCTGCTGGGCAATGACCTGAATCAGTGCCGTGGGGTCTGTTCCTGCGATCAGCTTTTCGGGATGTGGAAAATGCTTTGACTGCTCAAAGAAGTTTTCATTCTCCCGGTATGCCTTAGGCTTGTTCTGCTCGGATGACACATCTTTTTTAGCTTTGACGGTCTCCACAAACGACTGTGCACTCAGTACGAGAATCACGAGTTCAGACTGTAATTGTTCGGGCTTCAGCCCCTTGCCCTGTAAAGCGGCTTCCTTGTCGACCACAGTAACCTTGTGATTGAAGAGCGAGTCAATCGTCTGGCGGTAGGGATGCGCAGGATTCTGTAATTTTTCGAGAGTCTGCTTCAGAATCGTATCGCTCGGGACAAACCATGCAACAACTTTCGGGAAATCACCAATCTGTAATGATTGAAAAATTCGGCTGATAGCATTGCAAGCTATGAATGTCTTGCCTCCGGCAGTGGGTACTTTCAAAGTCACCCGCGGGACATTCTTCACCGTATTTGAATATGGACGCAAGTAGTTACTATCCATCCTGTGAATGGATACACCGCGACATTCTTCCCAATATCTGTTGAAAGCTTCGGAAAGAGAATTACTTTCGTTAAGGACATGGATGTAGTCGTCCAAGTCCTTTAGCGTCTGATGTTGATAATTTTTCAGCTCCATATCAGAATCGGTTTATATCGCGGGGAATCTTTTTGAAAGTAATGTTCATCTTAGCCAACTGCTCACGGCTGATGGTGCAGACATCGGCATAAATCACATAGTGGTCAGCCTTTGTCGGCACTATATTCAGAGTCTCGGGGCTAAGAGTCGTGAGTTCCTCAGGCTTATAGTAGAAGAAATATCCTGTGCCGTCCTTGTAGTCGAGGAGATATGGGTAATCTTCACTCTGAGGCCGTGAAAGATGCTGACGTGTCTCAGAGTAATAGACATACTCTCTGATTCTGGCTTCACCGACATTTTCGTTGAGAGTATCTTCATCGGTGAAAAGCTTTTCTCCCAACTCGTAGAAGTCGAAACCTCCGCCAAGACCCGGCATAGTGCCGTCTACTTCGAGTTCTCCTACGACTACTATCGCATTTTCTTTTACTGTAGGTTTGGCAATCTTTGTGAAACGGTCAGCATTAGCCTCCTTGATAGCATTAGCTTCCGCTAAGAATTGCGGTACTTTCGTGAGGTTTGCGGCAGTCAAAGGCTTGCGATAAAGATCCTCCTTTACCTTTCCCTTATACGGATAACCGGACATCACGCGGCGCACTCTCTCGGCGGTTATATCTTCGGCATAGTCCATCATTTCCACGAGTACAAACTTGCGGTTTCCCTTGTCTTTGCTATTTTGCGAAAGCACCGCATGTGCAGTTGAGCCGCTGCCTGCAAAGGCATCCAATACTATTGAGTCTTCATAGGTAGCCACCTGCACTATACGTTCTATCAGTGTAGACGGTTTCGGTGTCTCAAACGGACTGCGCCCGCCGAAGATTGCTTTCAGTTCTTTTGTGGCGGCGTCTGTATGCCCTACCTCGGTATAGTCCCAAAAAGTTGTAATCAGTTTTCCTTCAACGGCTGTAAGGTATGTTTTACGACGAATACCTCCCTGACCATTCTTTGTAAAATAGAATCTCGGCCAAGGACCTGTTTCCAATACTCCCTGAGCTTTCTTTCGCGATTCTTCATACGAGTTTTTAAGCATTATGGCTTTTACTCCGGGTCGTACTGTTTCAACCGGAACACCGCAAATCTCGGCACGTTTTTCAGCATCATCTATTTCACGAAGTTCATATTCGCACCAACCCTTTAAAATATTGAAAATTTCATCTTGATCAGTTGCCCAATGACGACCATTGGTAGGATATATCAATTTCCCCGTAAAAGGGCTTTGAACAGCATAAACCATCCCTTGATGTGTATTCGCTTCTGGTGCGTATGGGTCACTGCTTGTCCAAGATGCAAAATCATTATCAGGGTTCTTATAACTTTCATTCATCTCCTCATCTCGTTCCAACCGTTTCGGAAGCCAGTCCTTAGACTTGCTGTAAACGAGGATATGGTCTGTCTCGGTAGGAATACCTTTGGAATCGTTTCGGGGTGAATAGGTCTTATGCCAGATTACGTCGCCCTTGAAACAGTTTACACCGAAAATATCATCGCAGATGGTACGCAGACGCGACACCTCATTGTCGTCGATCGAGATGAAGATAGCACCTTTATCGGAAAGCAACTGACGCAGGAGCACAAGACGTGGATACATCATACAGAGCCATTTGTCATGGCGCGTGAAATCCTCGCCCTCAGCCCCGACTACCTCGCCGAGCCAACGGAGAATATGAGGGTCATTTACATTGTCATTGTAACGCCATTTCTCATTGCCGGTGTTATAGGGTGGATCTATATAGATACAGTCAACCCGTCCTTCATATTCGGGAAGGAGCGATTTGAGTGCTGCAAGATTATCACCATGAATTATCTTGTTTCCCGATTGGCTTGGCGCAGCGCTGTCAGGACATTGGCTATTAAAGCCATAACGATGCTCCAGCACGCGAAAAGGCACTTCGGCATGATGGGTGATAATCTTTTCTTTTCCAATCCAATTGAGCGACGGCATACTTATTTAGTGCTTTGAATTAAATCTTTAATATCAACATCCAATAATTCCGCTATGCGATTGAGAGTAGGTAAATCAGGCTGAATGGTATTGGTACACCACTTGGATATAGTTGTGGGGTTCTTATCCAATTCTGTTGCAAGCCATTTACTGGTTTTCTTTTTCTCGCAGAGAACTATTTTGAGTCGATTTAAGTCTTTCATCACATCAAATTTGAATGATATGTAAATTTAATGAAAAATTCCAACATACACAAAGACACAAGTCGAATAAGTTTGTAGCAACGTCACCTCCCGAGGTGACGTTGTTCATTTATGATACCACAAAATGACAGTTCTCTGCAAATGCATGTTGCAATTTTGCGTCAGAATAGCTAACTTTGCCGCGTCATTGAATTTAGAGACAAAATGGAACTTAAAAAATTAACAGTCCGCACATTGTCGGGCATCATATATTGCGGGATAATTGTTGGTTGCATACTTATAGGACACGAAGCCGTGGCAATAATGGCTTCTGTTCTTGCAACTGTCGCGACAATCGAGTTCTCAAAAATAAACTCGGATCTGAATGCCAGAAGGATTCCTACCCTGCTGCTTGATATTGCGGGATGTATAGCATTGTGCTTCGGAGTCTACGTATATCCCGTAATTCTGTGGGTGGCAATAATGATTGCAAGATTTGTCGAAGAATTGTATATCAATGACGATAAACCTTTGCATAATCTCGCACATTCGATGATGACCCAGATCTATATCGGCATACCATTGGCTTGTGCCGTTGGAATATCCTATCTGTTTTCGCATCCTGAGGCTCTGCTTGCTGTCTTCCTGTTTTTATGGATTAACGACACCGGCGCATTTCTGGTAGGGAGCACGATAGGCAGACATCGGCTGTTTGAACGCATATCTCCTAAAAAGTCGTGGGAAGGTTTCTTTGGCGGTGCCGCGTTCACTGTAGCGGCAGCATTGTTATTCTGCCACACATGCTCCGGCTTCTTCGGATTAGACAATAACATGCTTCTCTGGACAGGACTCGCTGTTGTGACTGTAATCTTCGGCACCTGGGGAGATCTCGTAGAGTCCCTGATCAAACGGACACTCAACATCAAGGATTCCGGAAACATCATTCCCGGACATGGAGGCATACTCGACAGAATCGATTCTCTGCTTCTCGCCGCGCCGGCGGTTCTGATATATCTTATACTCTGGGAGGTCGTGCGGGTTTAGACCGCTTTCCTCTGAAATAAGAAACTGGTTATTTCACCCTCAGCCAGTAGCCTATGCTCGCCATGACCGACATGGAGTTGGAACCACGGAAATTTTCAGTCCTCCCGGAACACAACACATTGCCGAGTCCATAATAAAACCGTCCTTCTATATAAATCGAATTCCTTTTATTTATGCTGAATTCACCGCCAAGACCGGCGGAAATGCCGAAATCAACTTTGTTTTCAGCTGCCATCCCGTATTGGTATGTCGTACGCAGCGAAGACGGAAAATCCGGAACCGAAGAAATGTTGCTGTAATCAAAATTCGCTTTTGTAGACTCTCCTATCATAAAACCGATTTCAGGACCGGCATTAAAAAAGAAACGTCCTCTTCGTCCGAAATATATATGAGCGAGAAACGGTATCTGCACATAGTTGAGAGTCCGGGAATACTCAAACGGATATTCCTCGAAATCCTCTTTCCATCCACGCTGCTCAAAATTTACCTCCGCTATCAGACCGAAATGGCTCTCTTCGATATATCTGAATGTAACACCTGCGTCCCCCCCCATTGCAAAACCTTGCTTCACACTCGGTGTAAAAGAGACTCTCGACAAATCCACTCCACCCTTTACACCGACAGACACATTTGATGAATAATGAGTCTGAGCGGAGGATGACAATACGGATAATCCCGAAGCCATCAACAACGAAAATATTATACGTCCCGTTTTTTTCATTTCACTATAATCTTTTCTACCGTGTCATATGGGGTGAATCTCACAAGATATACAATCGGATTGAACAATCCCGTCCAGTTTCCGGGTCGTGACAATTCAAAATCACTTTGAACTCCCCCCTCTGAACGTCCGATTGCGTTGAGGTCATAATCTGCCTTTGCAAGACCCTCGATAAAATATAACGATGCATCATATCCTACGCATGCATACATAGGGAATGACTTGGCAGGAGTACGGTCAAACAACGACTTGTAATAATTTACAAACCTTCTGCTCTCATCAGATGATCTGTCATAAAAGAACCTTGAAGGAACAAGCACCTCCGCCGCATGGAATTTCTCTTCCATGGAAGGTTCATCATATACAATCCAGCTTGGACGCCCCAACACCTTGATCTCGGCAAGAGGTCTGTTGCTTTTGGCAGTTATGACGGCGTCCATCAACGCGGCAACATCATCTTTCTTGGTGGGATATGCATATATGATATATTTCTTGTCTTCATCAAACGGATATTGCGACACTGCTTCGACCGACATCTGTTTGACATTATCGGAAGGCAATGACGATCTGACAGCAGAAGCAAGAAGGTCATTGTCATCGGCATCACCTGCAAAAATCATTATATAATCGCTGTAGTCATCACATATTTTTGCAGCAATCTCCTCATTAAAATAATTGGAAGGTGTAAGCAGCTGGATCACATATGGGTTTCTTGTATATAACTCATTCTTGACATCAAACGTGTTCACCAATGGGGTCTGGCTCACCTCGGCATATTCCGACAGATATGACGGAATTCCCTTTTCTGTGGTAAGGAAAACGATGTCAGGATTCAGATCCGAAAGCTCGGTAAGCACATCAGTCGAGGTGCGGTTGCCATTGACAACTGTGATATTCAATTTGATACCCGAGTGTTTCAATCTGTCAACACCTGTAAGGAAACCTCTTGTAAACTCAAGATCCTTGCGTGCGGCAGGTTCAGACAACAGCAGGGCAACCTTGAATTCTCTTGCATCCTGAACAGCGGTGATGCCATGAATACTGTCATATATCTCCGATATCCCTTCATCCGACAATTCCCTGGGGTCTTCTTCTATGAATGTCTTCTCTACAGTTGTAGTCTCTATTTCAGGAACTGTGACAATAGACTTTTTCTTAGGCTTCTCGCCTGCTCCCTTATTAACTTCAAGAAGATTCTCTTTATCAACTCCTGTTTTCTCGGCAATCGTATCCCATGTATCTTTCTTATCTACCTTATAGGTAGAAAAAGACAGAAGATTTTCCTCTTCAACTTTTCTGACACTGCTTTTTACACCGGTGCCTCTTTCGGGCAGCCGTATGATCTCACCCGCTTTAAAGTTATTTTCCGAAACACCGGGATTGCTTTTCATTATTGCCGCAACAGATGTAAAGTGCGCCTTTGCCACGCCATAAAGAGTGTCACCTTTCTTTATTGTATAAAAATCCGCATTGTTTTCTTCATCGGACACATTATTTTTTGAAAGCAGCAATGTCTCACCCTCTCTTATTCCCGTTTTGCTTCCGGGATTGAGTTCGAATATCGTATCTACCGGAATTCCATACATTCTCGATATGGCATAGACAGTCTCGCCTCTTTTGACGAGATGCGTCAGTTTATGACATTCTTCCTGCTTTTTTTTATTGACGGCTTTTTGAGCCATTGCAGAATCCTCGGCAGGGTAATATACCTTCATTCCCTTCTGAAGAGGAGAAACCGCCCTGGGATTCAATTGCTGCAACTGATCGTAGTCCCAGCCGTATGCACGCGAAATCCCGAATAAAGAATCACCTTTTTTGATTTCATAGACATAATAATTCTTACCGAGAATCTCCACAACAGGCAACGCGGGAGCGGCATTGGCGCTTACTGATGAAATCATTAAAGCGCATATCATCAAAAATTTCGATACAATCTTCATAATACAGTAATTTGCATGACGGGCGCACAACCGCCCATCATGCAAAGTTAATGAAAATTTCTGACAAAGAAGCTCTCTGCAACGCGTTTCTTAAAAAGAGAAATGAAGTGATATCCTGAGTCCGCTCTTATCAATCCCGGGCATATCCCTGTACGTTAGTCTCCAGATATAGTCAACGCGGAGAATTGTCAATATGTTATCAATACCCGCCCCTATTTCCATATAGGGAGTCTTGCCCATCGGGACAGTGCCTGATGCAAGGGGAAAGCGATACAGGTCATCGTTGTATTCCGGATTGTTCTTTCTACTCAGACTGCCTGCAAATCCCTTGAATGTAAAAACCTCGCGAAGTTTCAGTTTCTTTATCAGAGGGATTCTGTTAAATATCAGCCCATTCATAAAATAAGTCAGATCAAGTGAAGCGAATCTGTCCATAGCAAATTCCATCGGATTCAGAAGCGTATACGATTCGGGCTGGATAGTATACGAAATGTTGGCATTCTGCCATAATAACGCAGGGAACTGGACTTTGCTCCATATAATACCCCCTTTCAATATTATATCGGCATAGCCGAACGCTGAGAACCAGAATCTTTTTTGAACCGAGAGTTCTGTCTTGTTAAGAGTGAAGTCAGCACCCAAAAAACCTCTGGGACCAAACTCATGTGTCAGCATAAAGACCGGCGCGTCAAGATTTATGGGTTTCCGGCTTGTCACAGCCTGCACGAATTTTTCACCCGGCGCATACCTCAGGGCAAGACGGAGTGCCGCCTGCCTGAAATTCCTGTCATGCACACCGCCTGCACGCACGAAAGGAACCCATTCAGTAGCCTCTTGCGTTTCGTGACGCAATTCCACTCCTATGGAAAGATTGTTTCTCAGTTCGAGGTTGTACTCAAGTTTTGCGAGCCGACGGTATGTCATAAGGTCACTGCTCATTCTTTTCAGCGACAGAAACACATTGTCTGAATTTGTAAAAAGATAGTGCTGACCAAGCTGATCCTTGTCATACTGATATGTCGCACGGATTGAATTAACCGGAAACTCACGCGATGTGTAAGTCTTGGGAATAAACGAATATTCAAGTTCTCCGCTATATTTTATCTTTTTGTCCCTTAAACCATAAGCGACATAGCCCCGTGCGAAAAGATGGGGAGACAACGCCGGAGTCGTGACCCCACCGACTCTGAAACGCATTCCTTCCGCTGTATTGTGACTTATAAACGTATTCACCGGTCCTATATCGAATTTACTCGGATTTCCGGTAGTCACATAACCTTCGACAAATACTTTCAGCACTTTTTCCGTCCAGTACAATAAAGGTTTCTTCCGAAGCATGAACATCATTTCTCCCATATTTGACTCGGCTGATGACAATGGGATAAGACGCGACTCTTTCCAGAAATCCTCAGACTCGTTTTCTGCGGATGCCAGTATGATTTCACGACCTCCTCCCACTGTGACATCGCCCGTATCTTCAGCCGGAACATATGAAAAGCCTGAATATCTGACCTGACGCGAACCGTAGAGTTTCGGTGTGCCCGGAAGAAACTGCATTTCAAGACACAGGTCGTCAAGTGTCTTGTGAGTATTGCCGGTCGAATCCTTTATGAAATTCTGACTTATGAAGATATTATCAACATAATTGAGGTTGATTGCCTTGGGTACACGCATCGTTACGCGTTTTACATATCTAACAGAGTCATTGACCGGGATATATAGTTTGCCGTTGAAACTGAATGATTCCGGGTTATGCGGAGAAAAAGTCAGCTCAACGCATTTTTCACCTCCTACAAGAAGAGTATCACTTATCTCATATCTGTAAAAATCATCCGCTATTGCAGAAAGGGGACTTACGAATCTGTTTTGCATCAATGTTATGTCATTGCCATATAAATCGACCTCCCGCAGCAAATCTTCGAAAATCTGACGTATGTTCTGCTGATTGAAACCCTCGTCAAGACCATTGCTTTTCAGACCTCTGACCACTTCGACATCATGTGGAAACTTGCCGCCGGAAAATACTGTAGACACTTTCTCCTTCAAGGCGACATCAAGAATAGTCTTGCCTGTCCATGCGGCGGTGTCTATGAAATTAGACAAAAAGTTGAATTGCTTTCCGACCTTTCCATTGTTCTGAGCGAGTCGCACATCAAAGTCATTCAGAGCCAGAACGGTCTTCTCGTATTTGTCATAACTGTAATAATCCGACTTCCGGGGATCATGATGTCTTTTGTCTTGTCTGACACGTTCCATCAATTCAACTGCCGGATTATTCTTTTTGGAATATTTCTTTCGCTTCGGTTTGACTATAAGTTCCTTGAGATCACGTCCCTGCGCATTCTCAAAACTTACCGTATCCAAGACTTCCGGTCTGACCATCCTGGCACAGACTTCTGTCTGCCAAACCGGAGCGGAAAACAGCAGACACGCAAGAATGATTATTACCCTATTTATTCG
>CAMWMW010000039.1 GCA_947175455.1 uncultured Porphyromonadaceae bacterium
GAAAACAACCATAAAAGGCCTCAAGGAAGCCACAAGATTCACTATATAAAAAATTCGAATTAAATTTAAACAGTTTCTAAGCAGTTACGAGATTGAATATAAGGATTTTAATGGTTGAATAAAGCGGGTAAAAAAAGAGGTGAGATGAACGTGAAATACGGTTTCTGGGCTATCGCGGTCGGAACATTCGCACTGGGGATAGCCGAATTCGGGATGATGGGGATACTGGGTGATATTGCAAAAGACCTCGGTATCAATGTGGATAAGGCGGGACATCTGATATCAGCGTATTCCGCCGGAGTTGCCATAGGCTCGCCGTTGCTGCTGTTTTTAAGGAAAATGCCATTGCGCACGGTTATGCTTGTACTTGCCGGAGTGATAGTCGGCTCCAATGCGTTTGCCGCACTTTCACCGGGATTTGTCAGTCTTCTTGTAGCCAGATTCATAGCCGGTTTACCACACGGCGCGTTTTTCGGAGCCGGTGCCATTGTCTGCACGCGACTGGCGGCAAAAGGAGAGGGGGCGGCGGCTGTGGCTGTGATGATAGGAGGAATGACGGTCGCCAATGTCATAGGGGTTCCGGCGGCTACGTTTGTAAGCAATCTGCTTGTATGGAGATATATGTTTGCAATAGTGTCTATTTTCGGTTTGCTGGCGTTTGTAAGTATTCGTCTTTTTGTTCCTTATGTGTCACCGTTGCCTGCGGGCAATATCAAAGGGGAGTTCCATTTTCTCAGATCATCCGCACCCTGGCTTATTTATGGGGGAGTGTTTTTTGCGCAGGCAGCAGTATATTGCTGGCTTAGCTATATTAGCCCCGTCATGACTAAAGCCGCAGGTTTTACGCTTGCCGACATGACATGGATCATGGTACTTGTCGGAGTCGGCATGGTTTTCGGGAATTTCATTGCGGGAAAGCTTGCCACAAAACACAGTCCCTCGCTTGTAAGTGCCACGATTGCAGGAATAATGCTTGTCATCCTGCCGCTTATGTATTTTTTCGGAGATGTCAGGCTGCCAGCATTATTGCTTGCGTTTGTTGCGAGTGCCTGCCTGTTTGGTGTCGGAGGTCCTCCACAATATCTGATAGTAGGTTTTTCAAAAGGAGGGGAGATGCTCGGAGCTGCAGGAATCCAGATTGCGTTCAATGTCTCTAACGCCACTTCGGCGGCAATAGGAGGACTGGTTATCAACAGAGGATACGGAGTGGAGTCAACCGCATTGACCGGTATTCCATTCGCATTGACAGGAATGGTATGTTTTCTGCTTCTTTACCGTAAGTTCCGGACTCAGGGAGCATAGATGTCGCGATATAATATACATGCGCCGCGTGCGTTTAGATTGGTAGGGGATAAAGATAACTGACCACATGTTAAAAATTCGCGCATTTATAATAACTGTAATATCAATTATATCTTCATTGTCATTGTTTTCCGAGAATGTGAAGATTTCAGGAAAGATTGTGGACAATGAAGACAAGCCTGTCGAGTTTGCCACAATACGGGTGGCAGGAACAGCTATTGGCACCAATTCGGATCTTAAAGGGCAGTATAGCCTCTCCGTGGCACGCAAAGACACATTGGAACTTATCTATAGTTGCATAGGTTTCAAAACCGTCAATCATAAGCTGATAAATCCCAAAGGCGACCTGACGCTGAATGTACGTATGTATCCCAATGATGTTGAACTCAAGGAACTTGAAGTGCTTGGATTCAAGAATAATATCAACGGGATGCAGAGTTTCAACACTGAAAGCTTCAAACTTTCTCCGGATGTGTCAGGAGGAAGCGTGGAGGCAATGATTTCCACGATGCCCGGTGTGAACTCATCTAATGAACTGAGTTCGCAATATTCGGTAAGAGGCGGGTCGTTTGACGAAAATTCCGTATATATCAACGGAATAGAGATCTATCGTCCGCAGCTTGTGCGTGCAGGTCAGCAGGAAGGACTCAGTATTATCAACCCGGACATGGTGGGAAACCTCAAATTCTCATCGGGAGGTTTTCCGGCGCGTTACGATGATAAAATGTCGTCAGCACTCGATATAACTTATCGTGAGCCTGAAGCGTTCGAGGGAGCGGTTTCAGCAAGTCTTATGGGAGCCACTCTTACAATCGGTCAAAATTCAGGTAAATTCTCGCAATTGCATGGACTGAGATTCAAGAAAAACAATTCCTTGTTATCCTCAATGGATACCAAAGGGGAGTATGACCCCGCTTATTTCGATTATCAGACAAATCTCAATCTCAAGCCGAATGAGCGATGGACTTTTAATTTTCTTGGCAACATATCGCTCAATCATTATAACTTTACGCCCCATGACCGGGAAACAACGTTCGGAACGGCTCAGGATGTAAAACATTTCAAAGTATATTTCGATGGCAGGGAACGCGACAAATTCGAGACATTCTTAGGTTCAGTGTCAGCATTGTACCGTCATAACCGCGCTACGAGTTTCATGATCGGCGCGTCAGGTTTTCTTACAAACGAACTGGTGTCGTACGACATATCGGGAGAATATTGGCTTAATCAGGCAGGTACATCGGGCAGCGAAGGAATCGGCGGTGAACTCGGTGTCGGAAAATATATGGAGCATTCGCGCAACAGATTGAAAGCCTCGGTATTCCGGTTGTTTATGAAGGGTGAGACGCGTATAAAAGGGAATCATATATCCTATGGCATGGATTACAGACGAGAGAGTTTCCGCGACCGCACAAAAGAATGGGAATGGCGCGATTCGGCAGGATATTCATTGCCGACATTACCTGAAGGCGTGCATCTTGTCTATAACCTTTCTTCCAATCATAACCTTGCCGCCAATAGATTTTCCGCCTACGCCGAAGACGCATATTATATCGATACCGACAAAGCCTACATGACAATTAACGGAGGCGTAAGATTCTCATATTGGGATTTCAACAAAGAATTCTTAGTCTCACCCCGCGTGAATTTCTCAATGACGCCAACGGGCAGCAGCTTCAATTTCCGCGCCGCAGCCGGACTCTATTATCAGTCTCCGTTTTATAAGGAATTCAGAAAGAGCGTTACGGATTCAGAAGGGAACCATGCGATAGAACTGAACAGCGACATAAAGTCACCGAGAAGTCTTCATTTCATTATGGGAACCGATTATACATTCCGGGCGATGAACCGTCCCTTCAAACTCACCGGGGAGGTATATTATAAAAACATGTCGAACCTGATATCATATGAATATGACAATCTGAAAGTAAATTATTCAGGAGTCAATGATTCCAAAGGGTTTGTCACAGGACTTGACCTGAAACTTTTCGGTCAGTTTGTGGAAGGCTCGGATTCCTGGCTCAGTTTCTCTCTGATGAAGACACAGCAGACTCTTGATGGAAAGAAAGTGCCGCTTCCGAGCGACCAACGGTATTCGGTGAGTCTGTATTTTACTGATTATTTCCCTAAATTTCCGAAACTTAAATTCAGTCTGCGAGGCATCTTTGCTGATGGTCTCACGATGACCGCACCCCACAGGAGTCGCGCTGAGTCTTATTTTCGCGCTCCCGCCTACAAACGACTGGACATAGGTGTCAGCTATCAGCTTGTAGGTGCACCGACAAATGGGGTGCGCCCCTATAACATATGGCGCCATTTTAGCAGCGTCGTTTTAGGTCTTGACTGTTTCAATCTTTTCGATATCAGTAATGTCAGCAGCTATTATTGGGTCACTGATGTAAACAATATACAGTATGCAGTTCCGAACTATTTGACACGTCGCCAGTTCAATGTGCGCCTGTCGGTTGAATTCTAATTTTGTTTAGACAAGTTTTCATTGATTGTGGTGAGACTTGTTCTCGCACAATCATATTGAGGTAATCGAGGTATTAATGGATTTGGGGTTGCAGTATGTCTGTAAGAGATCGAGGGTAAGTTTTTTTAAAGCCTCAATGTCTTCGGTTTTATCATAGACGTTTATGAGCATTAGAAGTCTTTTCGTCTCGGGAGTCAGTTTTGTTCGTTCCTCATCGCTTGTCGGTGTTCCTATGCCGCCGATTTCATCTCGGTAGACAGGTAGGTTTTCTATATTTAGTGTTCCTCGTCCTATCGCATGGAACTCTTCGTCATGCACTCCGACACCAAGCACAAGTTTCTCCCCTGATATTTTGTCAGCATCAAAGCCTCCGATGCTGTGACCTGTTTTCATCGATATCAGGTTAATGAAGTCAACAAGAGTTGTAAGACGATATAAGCCCTTGCCATTGACCACTCTGCGACATAAAGCCTCTGCCGAGGGGCGGTATCTGTTGGGCTCTTTGCCGAGAGCTTTGTAAGCCGCACGTGTCGCCGCTATTGCCGTGCGTTTGTTGATCATTTCCAGCACATAGCTGCCGGCTATTCGTTCAGCCTCCTCTTCAATTGCATGCCAAAGGTTGTCATCGGTGGCAGGATTCAGCACATCGGCTTCTATTGCAAGGATTCTCAGCCCGGGTGCTGCATTTCTGATTTTATCTGAAAGAATGATGTTGAACATGATTTGATATGTTTGTTATTGTATGCTGTGCAAGAGTGCATTTAAATGGTGCAAAATTAGGGAATGGTTTGATAATTACCAAAAAACTTTGTAAATTCGCGTTGACAACTTGTTAAAGAAATACGGAAATGGCACAGAAACCCGCAATACCCAAAGGAACGCGTGATTTTTCTCCTATAGAGATGGCGCGCCGCAACTATATCTTCGATACAATCAAACAGGCTTTCAAACTTTTTGGATACAAGCAGATTGAGACTCCAGCCATGGAAAACCTGTCGACTTTGATGGGAAAATATGGAGAGGAGGGCGACAAACTCCTTTTCAAAATTCTCAATTCGGGAGATTTTCTGAAGTCGGTAAGTGATGAAGAGGTTGCGGAACGTAATCTTCCGCGTCTGACAAATAAAATCTGCGAGAAAGGTTTGCGCTATGACCTTACTGTGCCGTTCGCGCGTTTTGTGGTTCAGCACCGCAATGACCTTCAGATGCCGTTCAAGCGGTTTCAGATTCAGCCTGTATGGCGTGCAGACCGTCCGCAGAAAGGGCGTTACCGTGAGTTTTACCAATGTGACGCAGATGTTGTAGGTTCGGATTCTCTAAATAATGAAATCGAATTGCTGTCGCTTATTGACACTGTGTTCGCCAATCTTGGGATAAATATAGCAATCAAGGTAAACAACCGTAAGATACTGAGCGGTATAGCTGAGACGCTCGGTGCATCGGACAAGATTGTGGATATAACCGTAGCAATCGACAAAATTGACAAAATAGGCATCGACAATGTGAATGCCGAGCTTCGCGAGAAGGGTCTGACGGAAGAAGCCATAGAGAAGTTGCGTCCGATTCTTGAAATGAATGGCAGCAATGACGATAAACTCGCAGTGATGGCTGATATTCTGAAAAATTCAGAAGAGGGTATCAAAGGTGTGGATGAGATGCGTCAGGTTCTTGCCGGAATCGAAGCGTTAGGTCACAAGTGTGTGGTAGAAGCAGATCTGTCGCTTGCACGCGGTCTCAACTATTATACCGGAACGATAATAGAAGTCAAGGCTCTTGATGTTGCCATAGGCAGCATAACAGGAGGCGGACGTTACGACAATCTCACCGGTGTGTTCGGAATGCCCGGACTGTCGGGTGTCGGCATATCGTTTGGCGCAGACCGAATCTATGATGTTATGAATCAGCTGGACCTGTATCCAGAGGAGATCTCGGAATCGGTGAAGGTGATGTTTGTGAATTTCGGCGAGGCAGAGGCGTTGCAGTCCATGAAATATGTAAAAGCGCTGCGTGATGCCGGAATTGCGGCTCAACTTTATCCTGATGCGGCGAAGTTGAAGAAGCAGATGGCGCTTGCCGATGCCGAGAAGATACCGTTTGTAGCCATAGTCGGAGAAAGCGAACTTGAGGATGGTTCCATCATGCTTAAAAATATGGTCTCCGGCACCCAGGAAAAGATGACGGTTTCCGATGTCATATCCATTTTTAAATGAAAGGAATGGAAACGCTGGATATAAGGGATTTTATGTTCAGGCAACCGGACTTCCCCCGACAGTCGCCGACTGACAGGTTTTATTTTGATGTTGCCTGCTGTCTGCTTGAAAAATATAATGATTCAGTTGTAGGGCAGGAGTTGCCGGAAGGCACAGGCAAGCGTTTTGCGATGTGTCTGTCTGGTTATTTTCAGGATATCATAGCCGATGCGGGCATCTGGCGTTCGTTTGTAGATGCCAACAGACGTATGTACGGATATTCGGTCCCGTTTCAAGACGACACTGACGAATATGTCGATTATGAACTGAATGCCGAGGATGTCAGATTCCTGACGTGGTATGTGATAGCAATGTCTTGCGAGGAGAAACGGCAGATTTATCCTCATGACGAAAAAATAATGGAACTCGCCTCATGTGCGTTCGATTACCTTGAATCGATATATGAGGAGGCTCCTGAACCGGAAGGGTACAATCTCGCGAGAGGACTGGAATTGAATGATCCCGAGGACAAGGAAGCCATATATCATTTCGGATCATGGCTTTTTCTGCATTGTTATCTTATGACTCCGGCATTCGGGCTTACATTGACTGAGATAATGTCAGATCCGGAACTGATGCAAAGCGATGATGTGACAAAGCTCCATAATCGCATGGAGAGATCGATGATGGAAGACCCGACAGGTCCGCTCGCTTTTTTTATACCCGAGTGGCTCCAGCTTATTCTGGAGGGAAAGCTTCCGTCTGAAAGAGTGTCTGACAAGGGTGTTCATCCCTATTATGAGAAATTTATCACGGCAACAGGAGGCAAGCGGATTCAGTACTTTAAAGATTATGAAGAGATGAACCGGTTCTTTATCGACAGCATGGGTTGGGATAAAAATCAGGAACACCTTCCGGTATTGAAAAATGATTGTGATTTTGTTGTTCTTGTTAATCCCCGGCGGGGAATGCTTGTTGCCCGTAATGCCGCGAGGTGCATAGCTGATCCGGACAATCCTTTATATGACCGCGACTATGCGAGGAGAAACGCATTTGATTTTCTGACTGTCAGAGGGAGATGTCCTGCGGATCTTGTGAAATTCGCCTTTGAAAACCATTGGCTGCCTGATGCGGTATTTCCGGGAACCGACGATAACTCTCTCGTGTAGAGGAACCATGATATCATTGCAAGATGCTATCTTCAGCAGTATTACAGGGATTAGATATCCGCACGGCAAATTCATAATCATAGTATATGATCATAATGGTAAGTAAGTGTTGGAAAATTTAAATAAGCACAGCATTTACTTATTATAAACTAATTTTCAGTACTTACTTATATAAAAGCAAAAGCTTCCGTATCAGCGGAAGCTTTTGTTTTTGAATATGCTGCCGAGTTTCAGTTGTATCACTCCAAATACGGCTTCTCCAAAGATTGAAGAATTCATTTTTGACGTGCCCAGTTGCCTGTTGACAAATACGATGGGCACTTCTACAATTTTGAATTTCTTGAAATGAGTCTTGAACTTCATTTCTATCTGGAAAGCATACCCCTTGAACTTGATTCTGTCAAGGTTTATTTCTTCGAGCACACGCCGGCGATAACAAACGAATCCTGCCGTCGCATCGCGGAGTTTCATGCCCGTTATCATCCTTACGTAGACTGAAGCGAAATAAGACATAAGAACACGTCCCATGGGCCAGTTCACAACGTTCACCCCCGACACATATCGCGAGCCTATCGCCATATCGGCGCCATTGTCTTTGCAGGCGTGGTACAGTCTGGGGAGGTCATCGGGATTGTGTGAGAAATCGGCATCCATCTCGATCATATACTGATAGCCACGGGATAATGCCCATTTGAAACCATGTATGTATGCTGTGCCGAGTCCGAGTTTGCCGGTGCGACATTCCATATTTACCCTGCCGGGATATTGCTCTATCTTTTTTCTTACCGCATCCTGTGTGCCATCGGGCGATGCATCGTCAATCACGAGAATATCGAATCCATCGGGCAATGCCAGCACCGCATCGATGATATTTGAGATATTCTCTATTTCGTTATATGTAGGAATAATTACAAGAACGTCGCTCATGTTTTAATGAAAATTGTTCTTTGCAAAATTAATAAAATCATGCTATTCTCAAAAGAGAATTTTCATTTAAAACAGAGATATTTTCAATGCGCTTGTTTATATACAGTGCGGGATGATAGGATTCCTTGCTGTATCTCAGGCTTTCATCACCCATGTCTTCTTCACGGTTGAGTAAAGTCACATCAGGGTGATTTCTGTTTATCTCACGGCTCATGAAAGATGCAAGAGCCTGATATACTCCACGATATGATATGTCACCCTTCTCTACATGGCAGAAAAACGTGTCTCCGATTTTCTCGCCGAAAGTGTATCCTATGATTTTACCTCCGATTTTCAGAACGATTCCTTCAAAAGGATATGAGTGGAAATCTTCAAGCACTTCTAATGTCTGACAGTTCTCATACAGACATAATTCAGAATCGGTATGCTCCGACATGAATTTCTTCGTAAAATCTGAAACCTCCCGCAGATTTGCTTCGGAAAGAGACTCTATTGAGAGATTATCGTAATTATTAATAAAATAGTTGAGGTGATTTCTCTTTTTTTCCATTTTCTTTCCCGAGAAATGCAGGAATCGTTCAATCGGGTAAAGATATTCCCGGAGGCTCATATCAAACGAGTCTGCCGTTTCTACATCAGGACTTGTTTCAGCCTCCACGGGAATCAGCACGCAGCAGTCCGGGGTGTTCCGGCAATCCTCCCGTATAAGTCTCATCCATATTTCCTGAGGAAGGCATCCTGTTGGGCGGTAATATATGTTTCTTCCGGCGATAGGATCGTATCCTTTGATAAACAGAGTGTCGCCGCAGACGGCATATCTGTAACCGTAGAAATCCGACCACATCAGCGTACCTCCTATCGAGAAATCGCAAGAACGGGATGGAAATCTCGTGAAATACTTCATTAATAACGGTATATCAGCTTTTGTGACAGGCTTGAAATCCAGCCTGTCATAATCTGTATCTATGTC
>CAMWMW010000040.1 GCA_947175455.1 uncultured Porphyromonadaceae bacterium
CCGATACGGTTGTCGTGCATCAGCTGCAGCGCCTCCCCTACCGTCTGCTCCTTGGTGATGGTCACCGGATCATAGATCATGCCGCTCTCGGCGCGTTTCACCTTGCGCACCTGCGCCGCCTGCGCCTCGATCGACATATTCTTGTGGATTACGCCGATTCCACCCTCACGGGCAATGGCTATCGCCATCTCCGCCTCTGTAACAGTGTCCATGGCGGCAGACACAAACGGGATATTGAGCGGGATGTTGCGTGAGAAACGTCCGGCAAGGCTCACCATATTCGGAGTGACCTCTGAATATGCCGGTATCAGGAGAACATCGTCGAATGTCATCCCTTCCTGAACTACTTTTTCATCTATGAAACTCATGGTGTCAGAAATTTTTGAGTTCGTTTGAAACTGTTATTGTCTGGGTGCGGTCAGGACCGACGGAGATCATGCCGACAGGAACGCCCGTCACCTCCTCTATCTTGCGCACATAAGCCTTTGCCGCCTCCGGCAGCTCCTCGAAAGACCTGGCGCCGGTGATATCCTCTTTCCACCCCTCGAGTTCGATCAACACAGGCTTGCACTTCGCAAGGCGCGATATTGTCGAAGGGGGAGTGTCGAGAATCTCGCCGTCGCACTCATAGCCGGTGCAGATGCTTACCTTGTCAAGACCAGAAAGGACATCGAAAAGCATCAGCGCCCAGTTGTCGATGCCTGAAAGGCGTGCCACATAGCGTGCCACAACGGCGTCAAACCAGCCGATACGGCGCGGACGACCCGTCACTGTGCCGTATTCATGACCGCGTTCGCGGATTTCATGTGCGATGTCGCCGAAAAGCTCTGTCGGGAAGGGACCTTCACCCACACGAGTGCAGTATGCCTTTGCCACACCGAGCACATTGTCAATCCATTTAGGAGAGATACCCGCGCCGACAGGCACACTTGCCGCCGAAGGAGTGGAAGATGTCACGAAGGGGTATGTGCCGTGGTCGATACACAGCATCATGCCCTGCGCACCCTCGAAAAGCACCTTCGCGTCAGTGAGAAGAGTGTCATTGATAAGTTTTGAAGTGTCGGTGATCATATGTCCGATCTTTCCGGCAATCTCCATATACTGGTCGTATACCTCCTTGAAATCGAATTCAGGAAGTCCGAGCATCTTCAGCTCGCGGTTTTTCACATCGAGAGCCGCCCGCAGTCTTTCAGCGAAATACTCAGGCTCAAGCAGGTCGCCCATACGCAGACCCACACGGCTGTATTTGTCGGAATAAGCGGGACCTATGCCCTTCTTGGTTGTGCCTATGAGCGACTCACCCTTCATATTCTCATAAGCGCCGTCAAGAGCCGAATGCCATGGCATCACCATAGCCGCACGGTTGGATATGAAGAGCCGGTAATCAGTGATTCCCTGCTGATGAAGGCGGTCGAGCTCAGCGATTACAGAAACCGGATTGACAACCATACCGTTAGCCATCACATTCACGGTGCGCGGGTTGAAAATGCCCGACGGAATGCTCTGCAACGAATATTTCTTGCCGTCAAACACCACCGAGTGTCCGGCATTGTTGCCTCCCTGGTAACGGACCACCATATCAGCGCGACAAGCGAAGTAGTCGGTCATTTTCCCCTTTCCTTCATCGCCCCACTGCGATCCGATTACAACTAATCTTTGTGACATATTATTCGATTTTTCTTTTGTTTTATTATTTAAGTCCGTTGCGCTGATAGATATAATCAACGTTCTTCATGTAATATTCGAGAGTGAAGCATGCATCGAGTTCCTCCTCTGTCAGCGCGCCCATCACCACTTCGTTCTGTTTGAGCAGATCCTGATAGGCGGCGCCGGTTGCCATAGCCTGCATCGCCACAGGCTGCACGGTGTCGTATGCCTGTTCGCGGACGAAACCCTTCTCGATAAGTGCGTTCATGACGCGCTGCGCGAATATCACGCCGTTGGTGAGATATATGTTTGATTTCATTCTGTCTTCAAACACCACAAGGTTCTCCAGAATGCCCATCATACGGTTGAGCATATAGTCGAGGAGTATGGTCGCGTCAGGCATAAGTATACGCTCTGTAGCCGAATGCGAGATGTCGCGCTCGTGCCAGAGAGCCACATTGTCGTAAGCAGTCATCATATATCCGCGGAGCACGCGCGCGCATCCGCACATATTCTCGCTTGATATGGGATTACGCTTGTGGGGCATCGCGCTTGAACCCTTCTGCCCTTTTCCGAACGACTCCTCCACCTCATGCACCTCCGTGCGCTGGAGATTGCGGATTTCGAGAGCCATCTGCTCGATGCTCGCGCCTATCAGGGCAAGAGTCGCCATGTAGCACGCATGGCGGTCGCGCTGTATTACCTGTGTGGATATGTCCGAAGAAGCAATGCCGAGTTTTTCGCATACATAATCCTGTACGAACGGAGGGATATTGGCGAAATTACCTACGGCGCCGCTGATCTTGCCGACCTCCACGCCACGCGCCGCAGCGCGGAAACGCTCGAGGTTACGCTGCATCTCCGCTCTCCACAACACCCATTTCAGACCGAAAGAGGTGATGTCGGCGTGTATGCCGTGTGTGCGTCCGATGCATGGAGTGTATTTGTATTTCTCAGCCTGACTGCCGAGCATGTCGATATATTTCTCAAGATCCTCGAGAATTATGGCGTTAGCCTGCTTGAACAGGTAGCCGTTGGCAGTGTCTACCACATCGGTAGAGGTGAGACCGTAATGCACCCATTTGCGCTCCTCGCCGAGAGACTCCGACACGCAGCGTGTGAACGCCACTATGTCATGGCGGGTCTGCAGCTCGATTTCCTTTATGCGGTCGATATTGAAAGTAGCCTTCTCGTTGAGCTTTGCCACATCCTCTTCGGGCACAACACCGAGTTTGCTCCACGCCTCGGCGGCAAGTATCTCAACTTTCAGATAGGCATTGAATTTGTTTTCTTCTGTCCAAACCTGGCGCATGACATCGCGCCCGTATCTTTCTATCATGATTATTCTTGATTTTTAGAAGTTATTTAACAACCTGCGTTCAGGATTTGATTGCCTGATAGCCTATGTCGCTGCGGCTGAAGAGCGAAGCGCAATCTATACGGGCGATGTCGGCAAGCACCTTGTCGCGTGCCTCCCTGAGAGACGCGCCTTTGCCGACAACCATCATCACGCGACCGCCGGCAGTCACGACACTGCCGTCTTTCACGGCTGTTCCCATGTGATATACGGAAGAGTCTACTCTGTCAAGCCCCTTTATCTCCTCCCCTTTCGCATAGCTGCCGGGATAACCCTTCGACGCGAGCACTATGCCGAGCACAGCCTCCGGATTCCACTCTATCTCGAAATCCTCGCCGTCGACTGCGGCGTTGAACAGAGCGTATATGTCGCTCTTCATGCGGGGAAGCACGACCTCCGTCTCCGGATCGCCGAAACGGGCATTGAACTCTATCACCTTCGATCCCTCTTCCGTAAGAATGAGACCACCGTAGAGGATACCCGTAAAGGGAAGTCCTTCCCTGACAAGACCGGCGGCAACAGGACGGATAATACGCTCCAGAGCCTCGTCGCGCACGGCATCGGAAATGAACGGCACCGGGGAATACGCCCCCATGCCTCCGGTATTGGGACCCTTGTCGCCATCGAAAGCGCGTTTGTGGTCCTGTGCGACGGCAAGCGGATATACCTTCTCTCCCGAGACAACACACATGAACGAGAACTCCGGACCGGAAAGGAAATCCTCAACCACGACCCTGCCCTTGCCGAAGCTCGCGTCAAGGAGCATGTCGCGCAGCGCCGCCTCCGCCTCATCGTATGTCGCGGCGACAACGACACCCTTTCCCGCCGCAAGTCCGTCGTATTTGATTACCGCAGGAAGAGGTCGGTTCCTTACATAATCCCAAGCAGCTCCGAATTCATCGAAAACGCGATACGCGGCTGTGGGGACATTGTATTTGTCCATCATCTCCTTTGCGAACTCCTTGGAGCTCTCGATGCGGGCGGCACCCTTTGTCGGACCGAATATGCGGAGTCCTTCTTCAGCGAAACGGTCCGCAACGCCGGCGGCAAGCGCCGCCTCCGGACCCACCACTGTCAGATCCACGGCATTCTCCGCCGCAAACCGCGCCAGAGCGTCGACATCCTCCACACCGATACCCACGCATTCCGCAAGCGCGGAAATACCCGCGTTGCCGGGCGCGCAATATATCTTATCAACCTGCGGGCTGCGCGACAGAGCCTCCACGATAGCGTGTTCTCTGCCGCCGCTGCCTATAACAAGTACTTTTTTCATAATCAATGCTTAAAATGACGCATGCCTGTGAACAGCATGGCAATACCCTTCTCGTTTGCTTTCTTTACAGAATCCTCGTCGCGGATAGAGCCGCCGGGCTGAACAATGGCGGTGACGCCATATTTCGAAGCGAACTCCACAGTATCGTCAAAAGGAAGGAATCCGTCGGAAGCAAGCACAAGACCTTCCGTGTGACCTGCGGCTTTTGCCTCTTCAAGCGCGATTTCCGCTGAACCCACACGGTTCATCTGACCGGCGCCCACACCTACGGTAGCTCCATTCTTCACAACCACGATAGCGTTTGACTTTACATGCTTCACCACTCGCCAGCCGAAATTCATATCGGCAAGTTCCGCTGCCGAAGGCTTGCGTTCGGTCACTGTCATCTCTTCCGTGATTTCCTTGCATTCAAGGTCGGCATCCTGCACGAGCAGACCGCCGGTAACACCGACATATTGTTTCTGCTTACAGTCGGATTTTGACATGTTCACCTGAAGCAGACGTAGATTTTTCTTGGAAGCGAACACTTCGAGAGCCTCGGGAGTAAACTCGGGAGCCATGACTATCTCAAGGAAAATGGGCTTCATAAGTTTCGCAGTCTCCCCGTCGAGAGGACGGTTCACAGCCACGATGCCGCCATAAATGCTGACCTTGTCCGCCTCGTAAGCCTTTGTCCACGCCTCGGTTATATCCTTGCCTGTAGCTGCGCCACAGGGATTCATATGCTTGAGACCTACGGCAAAAGGCTCGTCAAACTCACGCACAATCTGGAGAGCCGCGTTGGCATCCTGGATATTGTTGTAGGAAAGCTCCTTGCCGCCAAGCTGTTTTGCATAGGCGACGGAATAGGGAACCTCCTCCTCGGCGCGATAGAACATTGCAGCCTGGTGGGGATTCTCGCCGTAACGCAGGCTCTGGACCTCATCGAACGCGAGGAACAGCTTCTCGTCAAGACCTGCCTGACGGCGCATGTAAGACGCGATATGCGAATCGTAGAGAGCGGTGTGGGTATACGCCTTTGCCGAGAGCTTGAGACGCGTCTCAGGGAGCGTGTCGCCGGTCTCGCGGATCTCGGAAAGAATGGTGTCATAATCCGAAGGGTCGCAGACCACGGTGACATCGCGGAAATTCTTTGCCGCGCTGCGGAGCATCGAAGGACCGCCTATGTCTATGTTCTCCACGGCATCCTCCATGCTCACGCCCTCTTTGGCTATGGTAGCCTCGAAAGGATAGAGATTCACGCATACCATCTCGATTGTTTCGATTCCGTTGGCTTCAAGCTGCGCCATATGGTCGGCTATGTCGCGGCGGCCGAGAAGACCGCCATGCACCTTCGGATGAAGGGTCTTCACACGACCGTCGCAGATTTCCGGGAAACCAGTGACATCGCTGATGTTGATAACGTCAATGCCGCTCTCACGGAGTCGGGTCATTGTGCCGCCGGTGGCGATTATCTGCCAACCGAGTTCCTGAAGGGAGCGGGCAAACTCTACCACTCCCCTTTTATCGCTTACACTTATTAATGCTCTCATATTCTCTTGATTTATTGATTCTGAAGAAGACGCGCTATGATTTCCGGATACAGGCGATGCTCCTCGGCATGGATCAGATCCTCAAGTTCGGCTATGTCCTCCCCTTCATAAGGGATGGCACGCTGGGCAATTATCCTGCCGCCGTCGAGTGTCTCATCCACATAATGGATCGTTATACCATACACCTTGACTCCATATTCGAAAGCGTCCCGGATGCTGTGCGCACCCGGAAATGCAGGCAGCAGCGCAGGATGCAGGTTTATTATGCGCCCGCTGTAGCGCGTGAGCAGCTCATCGCCGATAATCCGCATATATCCCGCAAGGCACACGAGATCCACTCCAAGCTCATCCATACGGTCGGCTATCAGTTTCTCGAAACCGCGTTTGTCGGCGAAATCCTTGGCACGGAACGCGAAGACCTCCACGCCATGTCTTGCGGCGCGCTCCGTCACAAAGGCTCCGGGGCGGTCACAGACACACAGGACCACCTTGCATCCGGGGATTCTCCCCTGCTCCGCAGCCTCCGTTATATTCTCGAAATTGCTGCCGTTTCCGCTTGCAAATACCGCAATCTTCCTCATGTGGGAATTTTATTTTAAAGTCACGCCTTCACCCTCGATAACTTTTCCGATCACAGACGCCTTCTCGCCGACCTCCGTAAGGATTTCCAACGCGCGGGGCGCGTCTTCAGGGCTGACGGCAAGCACCATTCCTATGCCCATGTTGAAAATGTTGAACATCTCGCGGTGAGGAACCTTGCCGTATTTCTCCAGCAGACGGAACACCGGAAGAATCTCCCAGCTGCCTTCCTCTATTTCCACACCCTGACCCTCCTTGAGGATACGCGGTATATTCTCGTCGAAGCCGCCGCCTGTGATATGCGCTATGCCGTGGACATCTATCTCATCGAGCACCTTGTGCACCTGCTTCACATAGATTCTTGTGGGCGTGAGCAGCATCTCGCCGAGTGTCTTGTCGCCGGTATCCTCATACCTCTGGTCGAACTCGAGGTCACGGTCCGACACAATCTTGCGCACAAGGCTGAATCCGTTGGAGTGGACACCCGATGACGCGATACCTATAAGCAGATCGCCCGGGTTTACCTTCGAGCAGTCAATAAGCTTGCTCTTTTCCACGGCTCCGACAGTGAAACCGGCAATGTCATATTCACCGGGTGTGTACATGCCGGGCATCTCGGCGGTCTCGCCGCCGACAAGGGCGCATCCCGCCTGACGGCATCCTTCGGCAACACCGCTTACGATAGCCTCGACAACTTCAGGATGATTCTTGCCCACCGCGACATAATCGAGGAAAATCAGCGGACGCGCACCCTGGGCGAGCACATCGTTGACACACATAGCCACGGCGTCTATGCCGATAGTGTCATGTTTCTCAAGCGAGAAAGCTATCTTAAGTTTGGTGCCGACACCGTCGGTACCGCTCACGAGAATCGGATGCTCGTAACCGAGCGAACCGAGGTCAAACATGCCGCCGAAAGCACCGATGTTGCCCATCGAGCCGGGGCGCTCGGTGCTCTTCACATGCTTCTTGATGCGGCTTACCACTTCGTAGCCCGCCTCAAGGTTCACACCGGACGCTTCATAACTTTTTGCCATATTATTTAAAGTAATTTATTGCGTTTTTAAATAGATTCTGCATCTTGTTGCCATGGATATTCTTCATCAGACCGTCGGCGAAACGCTCGGAATGTCCCATTTTTCCAAGGATGCGCCCGTCGGGTGAGATTATACCCTCGATAGCCTCTGTCGATCCGTTGGGATTGGCGGGAGAATCCATGGTGGCGTTACCCTCGGCATCCGCATACTGGAAGGCTATCTGACCGTTTGCGCGAAGCTGCGCCGCGAGTTCCGAAGAAGCCATGAACTTCCCTTCGCCGTGGGAAGCGGCGATACTGTGAAGCTCGCCGATGGTGAAGCCTTCGAGCCACGGAGAGGCTACAGAACCCACGCGGGTGCTGACTATCTGCGAGATATGACGGTTTATGTCGTTGTGGAAGAGTGTGGGACTGTCGGCTGAAAGCTCTCCGATTCTGCCGTAAGGAAGAAGACCGGACTTGACAAGAGCCTGGAATCCGTTGCAGATTCCGAGTATCAGTCCTCCCCTCTCCTGAAGACGCTTGATCGCCGCCTTCACTGTGTCGTTGAGCAGGACGTTGGCGATAAACTTGCCGCTTCCGTCAGGCTCGTCGCCGGCAGAGAAACCGCCGCTTATGGCAAGAATATGGCATTCATCGATATTGCGAGCCATCTCCTGAACCGAACGTTCTATATCCTCGGCGGTGAGATTGATAAACACGCTGCTTCTGACCTCGGCGCCTTCACGCTCGAAAGCCCTGGTCATGTCGTAGTCGCAGTTGGTGCCGGGGAAAAGCGGGAGGAACACCACGGGATGCTCGGTCTTCTCACCCTCCCAGCGGCTCGTGCAGGCTCCGGAAGATGCATTCTCCACCTTACCCTCGACACCGCTTCTGTCAGGATATACTTTATTGAATCTTCCCCGGTTCGCCTCGAAAGCCTCCCCTATTCCGATTTCCACGCCGTTAACGCGCAGCACTCCCTCAACGGTCTCTCCTATCAGTTCCGCATTCGGGAAGTCAAGCTCGTTTCTGCTCTCCACAATCAGAGAACCGTGACCGAAATCAAACAGATCCTTGTCGGAAACACGCACATCGACTCCGATTCCGTTGCCGAAACTCATCTTGGCGATACCCTCCGCAACGCCGCCGAAGCCTACAGACCATGCCGCAACGATATCACCGCTCTCTATCCCCTTTCGCACATTCCCGAAATTGAGCATAAGTTGCGCGGTGTCGGGAGTGAGATCACTTTCAGGTGTATGACGCACGATATAGACACGATTTCCGGCTGCCTTGAATTCAGGACTGACAACCTTCCGGGCATCAACCGTTCCGGCGGCGAAAGCTATCAGCGTCGGAGGCACATTGATGTCGTTGAACGTACCGCTCATGGAGTCTTTTCCTCCGATCGCCGGGAGACCGAACGCCAGCTGCATCTCCAGCGCGCCGAGAAGCGCGGCAAGAGGCTTGCCCCAGGACTCTTCGGAGTTCATACGTTCGAAATATTCCTGGAAAGAGAATCTCAGTCGGCGGAAGTCGGCACCAGCCGCAGTAGCTTTAGAAAGAGCCTCCACAACCGCATAAGCCGCACCGTGGAAAGG
>CAMWMW010000041.1 GCA_947175455.1 uncultured Porphyromonadaceae bacterium
GCATGATTGTCTTCGGGATAGTTGCGTTTTCTGACGCTGTTGAGCAGCCGGGCGGCTTCCGCCTTTTTGCCGGAACGCAGCTTGCATTCGGCAAGCGAATAGATGACTTCGGGCAGTCGTATCTCGGTGTAATCACTTTCCATCTGATGCGCGTCTTCGTCACTATAGAAAGGATATTTGGCGAAATGCCATCCTGAATTATGGTCTCCGTTCATCAGCACGCTGTTTTTGTCAGAAGGCCATTTGTCGGGAGCCATACCCTGGAATTTACCCACGGCGTCACGGAGGTAAAGATCATAAGGGGCTTCCGGGGCACGCAGAAGTTTTGTCGCGCCTGTTTCCGGATCGACATACTCCAGATGTCCGAAAAGGAACATTCCCTCTCTGCGGCTGTTGCCGAGATTGCGGTAGAATTTCATGCGGACATCACCGGGATATTTACGGAAATTCTGCACCGGCATTCCAAGCTCGTAGTCATAAAGCTCGCCATTGAGGTCATAGCTCGGCGAAGCTGCATATTTGGTGTTGTGTCCCACTCCGGATTTGGTATCATTGAAGAACACCGCCGCCTTTGCGGGAACTGTCCACGCATATGTATCGCCGTCATAATGCCAGTGTGTATAACCCTTTGAGGCAGGGAATCCGAAAATCACCTCGTCGCATCTGTCGTTGTCCCAGTCGAAAGCGGCGTCCCAGCTGTCGGCAATTCTGTAATCGCCATATACGCCTTCAAGAATATCCTGAGCCACGAGAGCACAGTCCGAATAACGCTCCGTGCCGGTGTATACTTCCGCGTTCAGATAGAGACGCACCAGCAAAGAGGCGGCTGCCGCCTGTGTCCATTGTCCCTGAAGAGTGGCGTTGGTGCCGAGACCTTCTTTCTTCACAAGAAGTCTTGTGCAATCTTTGAGTTCATTCTCGATGAAGCTGAAAAGCACGGCAGGATCAGCCTGCGCCTCGTTGGGCATGTCGCTGTAGGTAGTGACAAGAGGCACATTGCGGAAAGCGTCGAGAAGACGGATATAGAACCATGCCCTCAATGCGCGGCACTGCGCCTTCAGGTTGTTGAACTCGACATCGGTGAAACCGAACTTTTCGGGAGAGAAACGGCTGAGATCCTCGATAACGAGGTTGCACTGCATGATTCCCTGAAAGCATCCGTTCCATTCCGTCTGTGCCTCGCCGAGGTCATCGACAGTCCAGGTGTGATAGTGCAGGCGTTCCCATTTGCCGCCGTCATACCACCATCCGTCACGAGTCGGGGTGATGAGCTGGTCGGCGGTGAGTTCGTTGAGCACATGGCGGCTGCCTATGCTCCAGAACGCATGCTCGAAAGGACGGAATGTGGCGCGTATCACATCCATCTTGGTGTTATAATAGTTCTCGGAGCCAACCTGATCGTAGAGAGTTTCGTCAAGATCGGTGCATCCCGACAGCATCGCAAGCGATGCCGCTGCTGCTATATGATATAGAAATTTCATTTTTCCTGTTTTAGATATCTGTTAGAAATCGAGGGTCAGACCGGCTATGAACTGACGGGTGGAGGGATAGTAGGAACGTGATCCCTGACCGCCGGGGGTCAGACCGTTGACCTGATAGGTCGATGGATCCACACCGCTGAAGCGTGTGAGCGTGAACACATTCTTGACCGTGCCGTAGATTCTCAGCTTGCTGAGGAACCTGCAATTGGGGAAATTGAATGTGTATCCGAGCGTCACCATGTCGAGTTTGAAATAATCTCCCTTCTCAAGGAAGTAGTCGCTCACGATGGGAGCGGCATTGGGAGACACATCGAAATTCTTTCCATATGCCTTCTTCAATACGTTTCCGGTGAAATTACGTGTGCCGTAATAGAAATCATGGATATTGAAGATGTCATAATCGAATGCTCCGCGGAAGAAGAGCGAGAGATCAAAATTGCGGTAGCGGAAATTATGGGTTGTGGAAAGAGTGAACTTCGGCATTCCGTTGCCTACGATGCATCGGTCTTCCTCGGTAGCCTGTGAGGCACGGATTATGTCGCCGTCCTTGTCATAGACAAGCCAGTCGCCGCCTGAAGTTATTCCGGCGTAACGCCACATGTAGAAATTGCCGACAGGCTGACCTTTTTCTATACGCTGCAGGTAATAGAAGGGATAGGGATCCTGTGTGCCGCATTCAAGATAATAGTCCTGACCCACATAGCGTGAATTACTGAAATTCACGAACTTGTTGCTCATGACAGTGCCTATGACACCGAAATCATACGAGAACCTGCCGTTGTCCACGACATTGAAGTTGAGATCGAACTCAAAGCCCGTGTTTTTCATTGTTCCCACATTCACGAACGTCGATTCATGGATATTCGGGGGAACGGGCACATTATAGTTTCCGAGCAGATCCTGCTGGGTGCGGTTGAAGTAGTTGAGCGAACCGTAGATTCGGTTGTCGAGCAACGAGAAGTCAAGACCTACGTTCCAGTTCTTTCCTTTCTCCCACTTGAGGTCGGGATTGACATTCTTTCCGGGTCCCCACACCTGGAAATACTTGCCGTTGTAGTAATAATATCCGAAGCCGCTCATGGTGTTGATGGAGTTATAGCTTCCGAAGTCCTGGTTTCCGGTCACACCGTAGTCAGCACGGATCTTGAGGTCGTTGACCCATGTCACGTCTTTCATGAAATTCTCCTGCGAGATACGCCATCCGGCTGAGACCGCCGGGAAATTACCCCATTTGTGGTTATGTCCGAACTTTGAGGAACCCTCATGACGCAAGGAGGCGGTAAAGAGATATTTGCCTTCGTAATCGTAGCTTACACGTCCGAAGAATGAGATGAGCTTGGAATCGTTCTTGTAACTTCCCATCATCACTTCACCCTCCTCTTTCGCCCATTCGCCTGAACCGAGGTTGTCGGCGCCGAGACCATCGTTGGGGAAGTCTTTGTTATATGCGTTGAAGCCTGAAGACTGGGTATACTGGTAGGAATATCCTACCATCGCCTTGATGTTGTGACGGTCGGCTATACGGGTGCTGTAGTTCGTAAGCCACTCGAGAATATACTGTCGGTCTTTGCTGTAGCTGCGGCTTGCCTCTCCCTCGTGACCGTTGTTTATGCATTCGGTGCTTGTGGACGGGCGGAACCATGAGTCGTTGTTGCTGTACTGATGGTCGGCAAACATGATCTGAGTGCTGAGATTATGGGCACTGTCACCGTTCTTTGCGAACAAGGGAAGTAGATTAAGCTTAAGAGTGCCGTCCCAGTCCAGAAGCTTGGTGTCGGAATGATTGGTTTCGAGCACCTGACGCTCAACCGGGTTGCTGCCGACAACCTGACCGTTGAAATTATAATACTGCGCCGGGTTTTCAGGATTCATCAGCGGTGTAGTGGGATTCGCCTCAAGCGCGTCTTTGAAAACTCCCCAGTCGGCATTGTCGCGATATATGATGCGGGGAGCCACATTGAGCTGCACTGTGAAGAGTCCCCCTTTTGTGGTATGCGAAACCGAGGCACGCGCTCCATATTCCTCGCGGTTCGAGCGCAGATCGATACCGTTGGCGTCGCGGTAGTCCGCGCTCACGCGGTAGTTGCTTCGCTCGTTGCCTCCGCTGACCGTGAGCGTGTGGTGCATGGCGAAACCGGTGCGTGTCACTCCGTCAAGCCAGTCATAGTTGCCGCCGAGGTCTACACCGCGGTCTCCCCAGCCGAGACGGACATCGCGATAATCCTGCGCGCTCATCATGTCAAGCTCTTTGTTTATCACATCCCAGGCGAATGTGCCTGAATATGATGTGTGGGTCGCGCCGTCTTTGCTTCCTTTCTTGGTTGTCACCAGAATGACACCGTTTGAACCCCGGGTACCGTATATGGCGGAAGCGGCGCCGTCCTTGAGGATGTCGAAAGAGGCTATGTCGTTGGGGTTGATATTGGTCAGGTTTCCCCCCGGCACTCCGTCTATCACGATCAGCGGACCGAGACCTGCCGCACGCGACGAGACACCCCTTATCTGGATACTTGCCTGGTTGTTCGGGTCTCCGGCACCGGTGTTTGTGATCGACACACCCGGCACTTTACCCTGAATCATCATCGATGGATCGAGAGAACTGACTGAAAGGAAGTCTTTCTCTCCTACGTGCGAGATTGCGGATGTAAGCTCTTTTTTGTCCATGGTGCCGTAACCGATCACCACCACTTCATTGAGCATCTCCGAATTCTCTTTCATCACGACATCTATGACACTTCTCCCTTTTACGGATTCTTCAAGAGTGTCATATCCTACATACGAGAATTTGAGTTTTCCTTTGGCATCAGCCTGAATACTGTATTTACCGTCAATGTCGGTAATGGCACCTGTCTTTGTGCCCGAGACTGTCACGGTGACTCCGATAAGAGGCTCACCCGTGTGGTCAGTGACTGTTCCGCTGACTGCAAGCTGCTGGGCATTTGCAAAGCCTATGCCGCACACAAGCATCAGGATCAGGGAAAGACACTGAAGCGTTCTGTTACTCTTTGTCATTTCGCTTTTGAAAGAATTAATTTCATGGTTAAGTCAGATTGACGGCAAGAGGCGCAGGCCTGCAATACCTCTCGCTGCAACTCACTTGCAAAGATATAGAGATAAAAATGCAATATCAATGCCTTATATTGAAAATATAGTTGAATAAATAATCAGTTATCTGATTATCACAGGGTTGAGGTTAATTATAACGTTTGATTTGGTAGTGATTTCCAAGTAAAGGCACTCTTGTTTTCCCGGAAACCGGCGGCATTCCGGAGAGCGTCAGCGGCCGATTTTCTGGATTTCCGATTCGAGACGGTTTCTGTCTCCGCGGGCTTTGTTGCGCACCCTGGTGCGGTAGTTGTATATCGTTGTAAGGGAATAACGCAGGAACTTAGCGATCTTGTCGCTGTCGGTGATGCCGAGTCTTATCAGGGCGAAGATCCGCAACTCCGTGTTGAGGGTTCCGGCTTTTTTGGGCACTATAGCCTCTTCCGGCAACAGCAGGGCGTTGAAATCCTCCACAAACGTCGGGAACAGATTGAGAAAGGTCTTGTCAAAGCTGTCGTAGAAAAGTTTCAGCTCGTCATCCGTCATTGATGTGGACTTGACAAGTTTCTTCAGTTCCTCAAGTTTTCCGGAGTTAAGAAGTTTTCCCACAGACTTGCGGTAACTGTCGAATTTTTCTATATATCCCAGACACTGATCCATGTAACGCCCTATATAAACCTCTTTCAGCTCCGAGTTTTCAGCTATGGCATTGTTTGCCTCACTTAGTTTCTCATTGGAGGATTTAAGTTTGTCGGTCAGCTCGTTAAGCCTGCCATATGCCTCTTCTATCTCCTTACGCGCCCGGCTGATGCGGCGCATCTGCTTGAGGAGATAAGCCATCATCGCAACCAGCAGCAATGTCAGCACTGTAATTATGATTATCGTTTTCTTCAGCTCCCTTTTCTGTTTCTGTACGGTATCGATATAGACCGCGTTAATCTTCGGATAGGAATCGTTAAGTTCGATTATGCGCAGGCGGGCGTTGCAGGCAGAGGCGTCCTCAAGGGCTATTTTCATGAAATCATAGGCACGGTTCAGATCGCCGTCTTCATAGAGGAGAAGCGCCAGCTCCCGCAATGAGACATATTCCCTGACCGTCGACTGCAGGTCGGATATGGAAGAAATCAGCAGCTGCTCTTTCTGTGCGTCACGCTCTCCAAGCAAACCGTATGATTCGGAAAGTGTCCATGCGCATATCGCTTTTTCATGTACAGAAATATCCTTCCCGTCGAGATACCCTTTGAGCACTCTGACAGCCTCCGCAGGATTGCCGGAATTGTTCAGGGCATCCGCTTTCGTAAGCACATAAGGAAGGGATGAAGGATCATTTACAGCCATTATCGAATCACGATACAACTCTGTCTTGAGCCGATACTCCCGTTTCTCCGCAGGAAATGCCGCGTGATCGGCAAGAAGTCCGTACAAAGTGCGCTTTATATGATAATAATAGGGATGCAGATATCCGGGAAGCATGCAGAACCTCATTGTGTCCATGATGGCAAGAGTCTCGCTGTACATACCGGTTGTGCAGAGTATGTTCGCCCGGTTCATCCTGGCATTTGTGACAAGAACCGGATCTCCTATTCTCTTTGCCAGAGCCTCCTGACGCAGACTGACATTATAGGCGGAATCCGAATTAAAAGGATGATACTCCCCGTATAGATCGTTCAACAGATAGAAACGTCTGTGTTCATCCTTCTCCGACTTCAATGCCGCATACAGATCCGCAAGCCTTTTCTCTTTTGCCGAAAGAAACACCTCGCGACGGGCAATGACATCTTCCAGCTGATCCATAAGAGAATCAACTGAAACCTTGTCCGCACGTGCCGCGAGAGACATACAGAACAAAACAACCGGTAATATCAATCGTTTTAAATGTATAGTCATTCTTTCGCAAAAATAATGATTTTTCCTCAAACACATATACCCAGACATGTTTTTAACATTTTGTCATTTGACAATCCGAGTCCGAGAGTGTGTTTACTTTTAACTCAGAAACTGTTTAAAGATGCACTATATAAAAAATTTCGAATTAAATTTAAACAGTTTCTTAGGTTGGCATAATCTTATTCATGTAAAACTCAGACACTCTCTGACACCTGTTTTGATTTGTCAAAAACTGTTTACAAACCCGTTATTTTTTATTTAACATGATTAATTTTCAATCATGAATTAAATTGAGTAATTTTGCAGAAATATATATAATCCAAAAAGAATTGGGATGGCGACAGCTACTTTAAGCAATACAGACCGACTGCGAGAACTGGGCACAGCCCCTATCGGAAAGATACTGCTGAAATACAGTCTTCCGGCTGTAGTGGGCACTGTTGTCAGTGCGATCTACAACATAATCGACTCCATAGTCATCGGGCATGCCATCGATGACCCCAACGTGGTCAGCGGCATTGCTGTCACGTTTCCGGTAATGACACTTGTCACCGCCTTAGGCATGCTCATCGGCGCGGGTGCGGCTACACGTGTAAGCATTGTCCTGGGTCAGAACGACAAGAAAATGGCGGAGACAATACTCGGCAACTGCGTGCAGCTTACTCTCATCATAGGCATAGTCTATGTAGGGGCGTTTTCCATATTCATCGATCCAATTTTGAAAATGTTCGGCGCTTCACCCAACACCCTCCCCTACGCCCGGGAGTTCATGCTGTGGGTGCTCCCCGGATGTGTGCTACAGAATCTCACATTTTCCTATAATAACGTGATGCGGGCGTCAGGCTACCCCGGAAAGGCGATGTATACAAACATGATCGGAGCCGGAGTCAACGCTGTTCTCGCCCCTCTGTTTCTCTTCGGGTTCCACTGGGGGATACGAGGCGCCGCCATCGCCACCGACATTGCAATGCTTATAACCGCATTCTTCGTAATGGGGCATTTCTTCAACAAAAAAAACACCCTGCATTTCGTCAAGGGCACCTTCCGTCTGCAATGGAGAGTGATCAAAAGCGTCCTTTATATCGGCATGGCGCCGTTCCTTATAAATGTAGCCGGTTCTGGGATAAACGCCATAATCAACAATACACTCTACAGTTACGGCGGTGACAATGCGATTGCCGCAGTCGTAGTGTTCAACAGATTCGTCACAATATTCGTATTCGTGATAATCGGCATATGTCAAGGAATGCAGCCTATCGTAGGCTACAACTACGGTTCGGGGCGATACACCCGTTTGTTCCGCACTCTCTGGCTCGCAGCCGGGTCGGCGGTGGTAATATCCACAATCGGCAGTATAGTGGGGGCGGTTTTCCCGCGACAGATCGCATCCATGTTCATGCAGGACGAGGCGCAGATAATATGCGCCGTGAATTGCCTGCACTACACCACGATAATGTTCTGGATGGTCGGATTCCAGATTGTCGCCACCAACTTCTTCCAGGCTCTCGGCATGGCGGGGAAGGCGATTTTCCTCTCACTTACTCGCCAGATAATCTTTATGATTCCGATGCTTCTGATTCTTCCACCGCATATGGGTCTCAACGGTGTCTGGGCGGCATTCCCGGTCAGCGACACTGCCGCGACATTAGTAACCGCAAGCCTGCTGTTTTTCCAGATCCGAAAAATCAAGGCGACAAAGAATGCCTAATACCGCATCCGCGATTTTGCGGTCGTTCGACAGACGCGGAACCTTACGCTGACCTCCGAGTTTGCCGTTACCCACGGAATTCAGCCAGCTGTCGAACACTCCCGCCGGTATATCCACGATCTCGGGAGGATCAAGAAATATTGTTCCGGTGCGCTTGGCGTCGTAATCGGAATTAAGTCTGCGAAGCTCTTCGTCAAGAAGCGTCGAAAAACGCGATGTGTCGGCAGGACGCTTACCCCACTCCACAAGCCATTGGTGCCTTCCTTTGCGATTACCCTCGGCGAACACCGGGGCAGCGGTGTAATTCACCACTGACGAACCGGTCTGCCGGCATACGGCGGAAATCGCTCTCTCCGCATTCTCTTCCATCAGTTCCTCGCCAAAGGCGTTTATAAAGCAACGGGTGCGCCCTGCCACCCTTATCTTAACGGGTGAAGTATCATAAATGCGCACTGTGTCGCCGGTATGATAGCGCCAGAGTCCGTTGCTTGACGAAATCAGCATCTCATAGACCGCGTCTTTCTCCAGATCCCATAACGGCACCGGCAGCGCGTCAGGATCTCCGGCTTTTATAAATTCATAGAAAATATCATTGTCGATGGTAAGCAGCATCGATTTGTCTTCGGGATTGTTCTGAACCGCAAAGAAACCTTCGGAGGCATTGTAGTTCTCAAGAAAATGCATCTTCGACGGATCCGTCAGACGGCGGTATTCCTCCCGATTATGTTCTAAATAGATTCCGCCGTGGAAGAAAACCTCAAGAT
>CAMWMW010000042.1 GCA_947175455.1 uncultured Porphyromonadaceae bacterium
GGGTGGGCTCGATGTGAACACTTTTTCCAAAGGGAAGAAGTTTGTGGTTCGTGACAATGGTGTCTGGCAACTGATTCCGGCAGATGAAACGGCAATGTCCTGGGCAAAGGTTTTCCCCATGGAGGGGGAAGATGACGGGCTGATACGCATATACGGCGAGGAGAACCTGTCACCCGTAGAAAGGATCGCTTCTTATCGTGTGATTCTCAACGGAGTCGAGCAGCAGCAACTGATCTCATTCAGTCAGACCGGATGCGAGCCTTTTCTTAAGGTGTCGACATCTCTGGTCACTCTCAAACGCGCCGGAGGTGATGTGTCTGTGACCGTTGATGCAAACCTCGATTGGGAATGCGCTGTCGAAGGTGAAAACGCATCCAGATTCTCGGCTGAGCCGATATCCGAGAACCAGTTGAAAGTCAGCACCGATATGGTGAATACGACAGGAGATGACATTTCCGCCACTTTGGTTGTAAGAGGGAAGGGAGAATTTTCCGGTATTCTGCAGAAAATTGATCTCGTGCAGCTTTACGCCACATTCTTTGATGATTTCAGCTGGCTGCCGAACCCCAAAGCGGGAATATTGGGTTGGAATGCAAATGGCGCGGAAGCTGCTTCAGCCGACTGGACCGATGAGCAGAAGGCACATGGCTGGACTTCCCTTTCCACATGGTTCTACTATCGCGACAAATTCGTGAAATTCGGCAAAGGTGGATACGGCGGCGATGCCTGTTCGCCTGCGATACCGGAAATCGGAGAACCCTCGAATGTCACGGTATCATGGAGCGCGCTGGGATATGCGACAAGCAAGAATGTAAAGGATGACCACGACATGTTCTATGTGGCGATACTCGGTCCGGGAAAAATAACCGGATGCAGCAGTCAGGGCGAAACCGGACATTCCATGACATACAAAGACAGTCAGAACAGAAACGTTACTCTTGATGCCGTCAGGTTCACACTCGATGACAACGCATGGATGCTCAAGTCTGTGGATCCCACGGCTACTGTGATATGGCAGACTCCATCCGCCCAGTTCTCAATAACTGTCGACGGCATGGATGGAACATCAAGAGTAGTGTTCGTGGCAGGTCCCGGCAGTCTTGAGAATCTCTATCAGGATCCGAACGGATGGAATTCCCGGATGTTTATGGACAATTTCAAAGTAATCGTAAATTAATTTAATAGTTTTATCATGAAAAAGAACCTTCTACTTGCATCTCTACTCGCTTTCTTTGCCGCAGGCGCCATCAACGCGCAGGAAGTGGATTTCGACTTCAGCGACCCGACATCCCTTTCTCAATTGCAGTTCGCGCCTCTGTCGCTTGCGGATCTGCAGACAGCCACATATGAAAAGGCTGATGGCACCACAACCGCCAGATGCTACAAATCAGGCAACAACCATGTGCTGGTTATCATAGGCGAGACAATCTCCAAAGATGGCGTATCATTCACTCTTTCGAACCCTGATCTTTACAAAGACTTCCCGAGGTTCTTCTTCGGTCTGATCAGCAAACCTTATCCAGAGACTCCGGAAGCCGGACATTTCTATTGCGACCTGAGATGGTATCAGAAAGAAGTACTTGAGATTACCGCACCCGAAGGAAAGAAAATCGACAAAATCGTCATGGATGCAAAATCCGGCTCTTATCCGGTACGTGCCAACGGCAACACCAGGGTTGTGACAGAAGGTGGCAAACAGACTTTCTCCGATGATCTCACGCTGAACGAGTGGGCGGCTGACCCGGGCTCTGAAATAACCAAAGTTACCTATCGTGCGGAAGACAGCAGTCCCACACAGATGGCATATTCGATTGCAGTGACGCTTTCCGACATAAACGGCGCCGGAATCGAAGGCATCGAAACATCGTCATCAGAAGCTCCCGCCGTGTATTACGACCTTACCGGAAACAGATATGACTCAGACGCACTGGCTCCCGGCGTTTACGTGATGCGCAGAGGAAACACTGTGAAGAAAGTTTTGGTAAAATAACATTATTCTGATTTTCCACAAAATTAGCTGTGGTTTTGGAACGGCTTCCGAATTTTCAGCTAATTTTGTGGATTGTTATATACTCTCATATGAAAGCTGCATTATATATATTGACCGCATGTCTCACCATGGTCTCCGCTCCGGCGGCTAATGCCGGGGATATCACAATCGGTGACAAAACATATGTTATCGAGAAACTGACAGAGCGTAAAATCGGACCTGGCACCGTTTACACACGGCTAAGACTGCCTGACTACCCTCTTAACGTGAATCTTGTAACGGTCGACCTGACAAACCCATACAACCGTATCGAGACTACAGTTGCCAATGAGTCGGCAAAAGGGACAGAATCTCTCGTATCCGCCGCCCGACGCCTTGACAACCGGAACCACCATCCGCTCGCGGCGGCAAACGCCAACTTCTGGGTGGTTTCGGGACAGAAGGAATATCCCCTCTATAACGGCATTACCCGAAATGCAAGCGTGCGCAACGGCATGATGGTGACGGAATCCAACAAGAACAAGGAGAAATGGGACGGTGGCACTGAACGGACAGGTGTCGTGACCGTGTCATACGACAAGACTCTGAATATCGACTACTGCACCCCTACCCTTTGCTTCAAGAAAGCCCCGTCGGGAACCGAGAAAAACATACAGACATGCAACAAGGGATTCCAGACCTCCTCTTATGCGATGTATAACAGCTATTATGGACGTGACCGCGAATTTATGCCGTATGCGGTAGGGAAAGACTCCAAGGGAAACAATCAGTTCCAGCTTAAAGAGGATGTGACCGACGGCATCGAGGTATACCTCGACATGAACGAAGGTGAGAAATGGACAGGCGGCGAGGAAATCCGGTTCACTGTCAAGGAGGTAAAGAAAAATACCAATGCGAGAGGCAAACTGGGAGATCACGACCTTGCTATAGTGTCATTCGGCGGCGCTAACCAGACACTTAAGGTCGGAGACCCCGTGATATTGAAGTATTACTGGACTTTCGACGGAGAGATCCGTCCGGTTGTGGAGCAGGCTATCGGAGGCAACGCGATGGTGATGAGAAAAGGGGAACTCACGGAACACAACTATAACGAGGACTATAACAGCATGGTATACTCGCGCACCGGATACGGTTGCTCGGAAGACGGCAAAACCCTGTATATGATTGTAATCGACAAATCCGTTGACCCGGTCTACGGCAGATCGGCAGGATGCCCGACGGATGTGATGTGTGAGATAGCACGTCACTTCGGATGCTGGAACATGTCGAATTTCGATGCCGGAGGCTCTGCCGAACTGATGGTGGATTTTCAGATTGTCAACAAGACAACCGAGGCGACTCCCCGCAACGTTGCCAACGGATGGATGGTATTTTCTACCGCTCCTGACGATGACATGGACATGGTTTCCATGGAATTTGACCATCCGGTAATAGATGTTCCGGCGGGAGAATCTTTTGTTCCGGTACTGATAGGATACAACAGATACGATGTGCCGGTCAGCGATAATGTGCAGGGATTCTCTCTGAGTTGCTCTCTGGAAATCGGAAGATGCGAGGGAATGAGATTCATAGCCGCCGCGACTCCGGCAAAAGGCACACTGACTGCGACTCTCGGCAATATCTCCGTTTCCAAGGAAATCAGTGTAGGAGGAGGGACTTCGGGGATAAAAGACACAGAGGAGACATTTCTGAATGCGAAATGCCCGGGAATCGTCAGCCGTGGCGAGAAATTCACTGTTTCTGTTACGCGGAAGGAAAAAGAATTGGCATTTGCTGAAATAATAAACCTTGAAGGCCGTTTTATATCAAGACACAAGGCGGATGATCCGGGCGTGTCTGTAACGGCACCCGATTATCCCGGTGTTTTCATCCTGCGTACGGAATGCACCGATGGAACCTCCTCCTCATGCAGATTTGTTGTGAAATAACCTGATTGACCATACGTCTCGATTATTTTTATCAAATACCAAATTGTCATGAAAAAAACTCTTTTGTTGCTATTTGTCGCTGTCATGTCCGCAACTATGGCACAGGCGGCAAAAAAAGACATCAGGTATGTGGACGCATCCGCATTCACCACTGTCAACAAGGCTCAGAACGACGGTCTTCCTTTCCGGCGTCTGGATGTTTCCCGATATCCGGCTCTGACTCCACGCATGCGCCATTATTTCGGATTCCCGACTGGGATAGCCCTGAGATTCCGCACCAACAGCAGCTCGATTCGCGCCACATGGCAGATTCCCGACACCGTTAACCGCGCCAATAATCCGGCTATCGCATTCAAAGGTCTTGACCTTTATATCAAGGACAAGAATGGCAAATGGCTTTTCGCCGGAATCGGCACACCAAAATACAACGGCAAGCAGAACTCAGCCACTATAATTTCAGACATGGACGATTCAATGAAAGAGTGCATGCTTTATCTCCCTCTGTTCATGGAAATCGAGAATCTCAAAATCGGAGTCGACAAAAATGCAGTGATTGAATCTGACGGAGGTTTTGTTCGTGCTCCGGTGGTGGCAATGGGTTCCAGCTTCACACATGGTGCGGGAAGCTCACGTGCCGGTATGCCGTGGCCTGCCCAGCTGTCACGCCGTTTAGGTGTGGATATTGCCAATTTCGGCACAAGCGGAATATGCAAGATGGAACCTGTGCTTGCCGAGATAATCGGTGACACGGATGCCGACCTTTTCATTTTTGATGCATTCTCCAACCCCTCGGCAGAGCAGATTCATGAACGTCTTGTGCCTTTCGTGAAAAAAATCCGGGAGAAACATCCTGAGACGCCTCTTGTGTTTTTACAGACTTTCATCCGGGAGACAGACAATTTCAACCTGAAGAAACGTCAGTTTGAGGCGGAGAAACGCGCTGCCGCCGAAGAGGAGATGGCAAAAATCATGAAATCAGACAAAAACATCTATTTCATCAACCCCGGTCTATACGCGGGCGATGACCATGAATCGAGCTGCGATGGTGTCCATCCCTCTGATCTCGGATATCAGAGAGCGGTAGACAATATCGAGCCTCACATCCGTAAGATTCTCGCCAGATACAACATCCGCTGAAAACAGCGCGCACTACTGATAATAAAACGGCAGACGCGATGCGTCTGCCGTTTTATTATGGGCATCTGCCGTATGACATATCTTTCGTTTAGAAACTGTTTAAATTTAATTGTGAGGTTCATTGAGAGTATTTTATGAGGTGTTTTTACGAGTCGAAGAGGGAGCATAGCGGGCTATGTGACCGATGAGACTCGGTAAAAACAGCCATAAAAGACCTCAAGGAAGCCACAAGATGCACTATATAAAAAATTTCGAATTAAATTTAAACAGTTTCTTAGAGATTCAATGAATCGAGTGTCGTGAAGACAAGCATGACTTCTGTAAGCTTCCGGAGGTCTGACAATGCCTGACTTATATAATACTGCACGGTCTTGGGACTCACTCCGAGATGTTCGGCGATCTCAGCATATGTCTTGTGCTCGTAGCGGCTCATGCGGAATGCCGTCTTCTGCGCTTCCGGCATGTTGGAAATCATCAGATCTATCATTTCAAGAAGATCGGCTGTCGTCACAATTTTCTCGCCGTCGCTGAAACCGTTGTTCCCCTCCTTTACATAGGTCTCATATTCCGACACTATCTGTTGATGTCGGAAGACTTTGAAAATCGCATTTCTCGTCATCCTGAACAGATAAGCCTTCAGCGACTCCAGATCAGTAAGCGAGTCTCTGCTGTCCCAAAGCGAACAGAACACATTATGGGTGATATCATCCACATCCTCGCGGACACGAATGAAACTATACGCGAATTTACTCACACTGGGGGCATAACGCATATAGAGAATGCCAAGGGCACCGGTGTCGCCTCCGCGCATTCTTTCGATTAATTCGTTATCCGGAATCTCACTCATATCTGTTCTTGAAAACGTGCTTTCCGATGCACTCAATTATATAACAAATTTAGCAAGATTTAGTCAATTTCCCAAATTTTTGTATCTTTGCGGCAGAATGTCAACTTTCAGGATTCATACTCTCGGATGCGGCTCGGCAAAGCCGACACTGCGCCATCAGCCTTCGTCTACTGTCATCGACCATCGCGGCAACCTTTTCATGGTTGACTGCGGTGAGGGTGCGCAACAGGCGTTTCAGCGGCACCGTCTCAAGTTCTCCCGTCTCGGGCATATTTTTCTCACACACCTCCACGGCGACCATGTGCTCGGTCTTCCGGGACTGATTTCCTCTCTCGGACTGGGTGGAGCTGGGGGTAAAATGGTCATACACACATTCGCCGACGGAAAAAGAATACTTGGCAGAATTTTCGATTTCTTCGCCGGAGACCTCCCTTTCGAGGTGGAGTTCAATGTAATAAGGGCGGAAGAGGCGGTCATACTCGATACCCCTTCGCTTACAGTGCGCACAATTCCTCTTGACCATCGGGTTCCTGCCGTAGGATTCGTATTCGAGGAGAAACCGGGGTTGAGACATATAAAACGAGACATGATGGATTTCCATCAGGTGCCTTTCTCTATGATCAACCGCATAAAGAGTGGTGAGGATTTTGTCAAGCCTGACGGAACGGTTATCCCCAATGTGATGCTAACCTCTCCCCCGACTCCTCCGCTGTCTTACGCACATATCAGCGATACGGCATACATGCCTGAAATAGCTGAGAAAATCGGACCGGTCAACCTCCTCTTTCATGAAACCACTTACCTTGACTGCCATTCGGCTGAAGCCGCACAACGCGGACATTCAACAGCCCGACAGGCGGCTATGGTTGCACGCGACGCCGGTGTGGGAGCACTCCTTACCGGACATTATTCCTCACGTTATAAAAACGACGAGGACTTCCGAAAGGAAGCCCTCGACATTTTTCCGAATGTGATTCTTAACCGGGAAGGACTGGTGACTCCCCTTGACTGAGGCAAGGGAGTGGCACTTATCTGACCACAATCTCCATACCGCGGGAATGTGCCGCGATTGATGGAGCGTATTGCGACTGCGCCGATGCTATTCCGAGAGAATACACTCCCTCCCGGTCAACGTAACACTCATAGCTGATTACGTGCGTGCCCTTGCCGAGGAAGGGAATAAACAGATTGGTGGAGTCATCCCGCACTTCCCTGTACATCCACACTCCGTCGCTTTGGGTATAGCCCGAAATCTGCTCCGAAGGTTCAAGACATGCCGAACGCGCATCCATCACGGCGACATACTCAAGATCCCTGTCACTTGTCAGCGTAAGGGTCACGCGCACTCTGTCTCCGACTTTAAGCGCACCCGTTTTGGCAGATGTGCCGTCCGCATCATTGGTGATGACATACACATTCTTTTCTACAGTCAGTTCGGCATTTCCCGAACTCTTCACCTCTTTTATCGGAGCGACGTACTGCGAGATCAGCGCGCCCCATGCGGGACCCGAACCGGAGCGTCTCACATCCAGTGTTCCCTTGCCGCCGGCATTCACGCTTACAGTAACATTCCCGGTCAACGCCGCGAACCTGTCGATATCCACTTTTTCCCCATCTATCGTTATATCCGCCGGTGACGAAGGCACGGTCCATTTGGTTCCCGAGGTGAGGATCGCGTGGATAACCTCCGCTGTCTGACGGTCATCGCCCCAGTTCTCCGCCTGTTTTGTAACAAGAAGCCACTGACGCAGTTTATCTACATTGCCGCTCTCGGGCTCAATGCCGGCGTATGCCTCAAGAACATGGGCTGTTGTTATCAGCTTGTTCCATCCTCCGGCGGCTGACGACAGGTTGTCAAACCACATGCCCTTTTCTTCTGAAAACGATGCATATTGCCGCAGGGATTCGAGTATGGTTCTTGCCTCCATGGCATAACCTTGGCGCGAAAGGAGTGTCGCCGCGGTGGCTTTTTCATATACACCCATTCGTTTCCAGTCGGCTTTCACAGCCGCTATACCTTTCTTTTCCATCGATGCGAACGATGCGGACGGCGTGACATCCCTGAAATTGGATCTCACATAGAGATAATCAAGCATCGAGACATAGGGGAAGTCTTTCCCTTTATAGTCTTTAAGGTTCTTGACCCAGGCGGCATCGGCATACCTTACGGCTTTGACGGCAATAGCCTCTCCCTCTGCGGGAAGATAACCCATGTCGCGGAGCATCGAGAGATGCAGGAGCACCCGCGAGGTGATGAATTCCGAAGATTCCATCCCGGAACACCAGCTCCATCCCCCGTCCGCATTCTGCAGTTTTGCCATCTCACTGAGCGTAGAGGATATGATTTCGCGGCTCCTTGCCGGCTCGGCATATTTCACGAGTCCCTGCATCCTCAGTGTTTCAGAAGCAGCGGAACGAACCCACGGTGTGTTGACAAGGGCGACATTCTTCAGTTGCGGGTTCTTCTCAAGATTCGAGACAAGTGTCGAGTCCTGACTGTTCGAAGGATCCGCGAATATCTTGATTGCCTCGGTTATCTCGGGATAATCCTTGGCGAGTCCCGCTCCTATCGCATTTCCGTAAAGTGAGTAGACAAGAGAGAGAATATTCGATGATTTGGGCTCGGAAATATCGGGCAATGCCGTGACCACATCCCATATCGGATTGTCGCTATACTGCAAAGTTACTCCGGCACCCTTGCCGAACGACGGAATCTTCATTGAAAATTCCTTTCTGCCGGGAGAGATATAGAACGGCTTGGATTCAAGCACCGGCGTGCTGCTCGGATAAACAGGCACGACGGTCTGCTCTCCATCGGTGAAATCCTCGCCATATGCATAAACGCGTATGCCGAGATAATTGATGTCTCCGGGAACATTGAAATCCATGACGATACGGTTTGAGCCTGCCGGCTCCACATTCCGCGCGGGAGAGGTGAAAGTCTTGACTGTCTCACCCGTAGCCTGTTCGAACACCTCGA
>CAMWMW010000043.1 GCA_947175455.1 uncultured Porphyromonadaceae bacterium
GACCAGACATATTGCGCGACCGCCGGAGCATTGCAACCGGGACTGTTTGCAACCTTGATTCCTGCTTTTTCACACCACGGAATGTCAATCTGGTCCACGCCGATAGTGGCTGTCGCTATCATCCTTACCGAACTGTCCGAGAGCAGCGAACTGTCGCAGCGCGTGCGCGTGCGTATTATCAAGGCGTCTGCATCGCGCACGTTATCGGGGTTAAAGCCGAACTGGTCAACGTATTCAACTCTCGCGAACGGTTCAAGACGCCCCTCTATGTATGGTATGTTGTCGTCTATCAGAATCTTTGGTTTCATGCCGGTAGATAAAATCCAGTTTCCATCAATACATACGATGCGATATACAGCATCACGAAGAAGAATATGAAAGTGTGTGCATGGCGCACCTGACGAAGCGCGAAGAGGTTCGCCAGCTGGACACCGGCAACGAGATATACCGTTGCCATGTACACCTGAATGTTGTCGACATCACAGACAATGCTTATTGCGGAGGCAATGCCGAGAATGATTATCGAATTGTTGAGAAGTCGTCTCCGGGTGTTGCCCGCATAGAGCTTCACGGCGTTGTACAGGGCGAGCATTGTACTCAATAATATCGTTACCGCGCAATTGAGCAAACCTACGAATATTGCCTGTTTGCTTCCGAATCCGTCAAAGAGATTGGTGAACGTCGGCATGGAGAATGAATCCAGAGGGATAAGTCCGATTCCGATTCCAATCCAGTACGGAGCGGCGACACCCATGACATATGCCAGCAGACTCTTTATGTTCATGCATTTAAGAACCATCGCGATGATCAGATATGCGGGGATGAAGAAAATAAACGCATATTGGAACATGGATCCCAGAGCCAGAATCGAACCTACGATAAACATCTGCTGGGTGCTCTTGTTCGACCGGTAACAGCCGAAAAGAAAATGCAGACAAGCGAAGTTGGCGCCCATCAGTATGACTGATGATGTCAGCATACCGTCTATCCAGGGGTTTGATCCGCAAAGGAAAATGAATGCCGCCGGCAAAACCGTGTCGCTGCTGCTTATGAAATTGTATGTCTTGTTGAAGAGATGCAGCGACAGACCGAGAATGAGAATCAGTCCAAGGTTTACAATCCATGAGACAAGCGGGTTTATTGTCCATAGATTCGGTGAAGGGAAACATATTCCCAACTCACCCTCCAGCCTTTGCGGCGCGCCTATAAAGAACTCGATCGCACTCATGGCGCAGGCGAGCATGATCGCAAGCATAAGACCTTTGTTGCCTATCATTCCTGATCTCATATCCCGGGCTTGGTTTTAGAAGCTGTTTGGTAATTATTCCTCGGTTTCCGCAGCGGGTTTTCTGCGTGAACGCAGTTTGTATTCTGAAAATCGGTATGTATCGCTTTCCGGAATGCTCGGACCTTTCCCGCTTGTCTCTACTGCCGGTCTTGGTTTGCGTTCAAAGGGTTTTCTGTCACGGTCGAACGTTTTTTTACCACGGTCGAACGGCTTGTGTTCCGATTTCTCGAATTTACGTTCACCATGGAAACGGTCTTTTGCCTTGAATATCTGTTTGCCTTCATCGAAACTGTCGTTTCCGAAGGTTTTGCGGTCAGCGAATTTTTTATCACGGTCAAAAGGTTTGCGGTCTTTTGAGAATTTACGGTCACCACCCTTTGCCGGCTTACGGTCGTTATGTCCGAATTTTTTAGTCTCCTTCTTCCAGTCATCGTCCGATATATGTTTCATCTTTCGAGGACGGCGCTGTTCATCGGCTTCCTCATCGGAGAGTTTGCCCAGAGAACCGCCTTCGGCACGGAACGAGTCATATCTGCCGTCAAACAGTACATATTCGCGCAACGAACATTCGAGACTTCCGTTGAGAAGCGGTATCTTGATAGTCGGTTTCAGACCGATATTGCCGAACTCTTCTTTGTCCGGACCGATAATCCAGGCGTTCCATCCTGAGAAATTCTTTTTGAGCGCGGTGCCTATACCTTTGTAAAGGGCTGTGAGGTCATCCGGTTTAAGTCGCTCGCCATAAGGAGGGTTCATCACAATGATGCCGGGCTCGGGATTCTCGGTCCATTCGTTCATCTGGCGACATGAGATTTCCACCATATCGTCAACTTTTGCCTCACGCACATTCTTGCGGGCTATAGCCACAGCTTCCGCATCCATGTCGCCTCCGTATATCTTGAAGGCGAATTCCTTTTCCGCGCTGTCGTCGTTGTATATCTCCTCGAAGAGTTCCTTGTCGAAATCATGCCATTTCTCGAATGCGAACTGCTGCCTGAAGATTCCAGGATTTATATTGGCTGCTATCAGTGCCGCCTCGATAAGAAATGTTCCGGAACCGCACATAGGGTCAACGAAATTGTTTTCTCCTCTCCAACCGGTCTTCATTATGATTCCTGCGGCAAGAACTTCATTGATGGGCGCGGCTGTCTGTTCAACCCTGTAACCTCTTTTTGAGAGCGGCTCGCCGCTTGAGTCGAGTGAGATTGTGATGCGGTCTTCAAAGATATGCACATTGAGCATAAGGTCTGCACCCGCCACACGTATCGACGGTCTTTCGCCGTATTTGTCGCGGAAGTGGTCTACTATACCGTCTTTTACGCGGTAAGTGACATATTTCGAATGAGAGAACTCATCGCTGTTGACTGTGGAATCGATGGAGAAAGTTGTCTGAGGTGTCATGTATTTCTCCCACTCTATGTCGCGGACAATATCGTAAAGCTCGTCAGGATCCGAGGCTGTGAATTTTTCAATAGGCTTGAGGATGCGCAGAGCGGTGCGGCAACACAAGTTGGCGCGATACATAGTCTCGAGATCACCCTCGAAGCTGACCATTCTGCGTCCCGTCTCAACGTTTTCCGCGCCGAGAGATATCAATTCGTCACGCAAGACATCTTCCAAACCTTGAAATGTCTTTGCGACCATCTGAAATTTTTCTTCAGTCATATTCTGTTTCCTTGGGAGTTTTTATTAAAATGTAATTGGAGTGGCACCTCGGTCTGACTCACGTGATTCCGGCTGTCGGGGCGTTCTGTCAGGTTGCCCGATCTTGTTCAGTTCCTCCTTGAAAGCCGGAGAACGGTTGAATGCCTTGTGGTTCTCAAGCATTGAAATAACGTCAAGGTCATCGAACTGTGAGGGTTTCAGAACCACGTAACGGGTTTCGTCCGAGGCTCTGTAATGCTCCTTGATCTTTTCGGAACCGTATATCGTGCTCATTGTATCCTGAGCTTCCTTCTGCTTGATTTTTTCCTTGAGAGCTTCCTCTCCGGTAGGCTGCGTGTCATTTGCATGAAAGATAATGCCTCCGTCATCGTCTTTCTTAACAGGATTGTCAGCCGCCGCCTCTTTTAAAGTCATGTCGAATCCCGATGCAAGTACGGTAATCTTTACCTTGTCGCCCATCTCCGGATTATCCCCGATACCCCACTTCACATCAATTGTGGGTGGAAGCTGCGAGGTGAATTGATATATTTCCGACATCTCCTGGGTTTTGAGCGGGTTGGGGGAGTCCTTCCAGCAGACAAATTTGAACAGGATGCGTTTTGACGAATAAATGTCGTGTGTCTTGAGAAGCGGTGAATGAAGTGCCTTGTTGATCGCATCCGATATCCTGTGCTCACCTTCCCCCTCAGCTGTCGATATTATCGCAGTGCCGGCGCCTTTCAGTGTCGTTTTAACATCCTGGAAATCGACATTGACATAACACGGTTCGGAGATGATTTCGGAAATGCTTCGTGCCGCGTTGGCAAGTGTGTCGTCGGCTTTGCCGAAAGCATTGAAGAAATTCAGATCCTTATATAGATCAATAAGATTTTCGTTATTTATGACAAGAAGTGCATCGACATGTTTCTTCATCTCTTTTGCACCCTCGATTGCCTTCAGTATCTTTTTCTCCCCTTCGAAGAAGAAAGGAACTGTCACTATGCCGATGGTCAGCATTCCAGCTTCTTTGGCGATTTCCGCCACAACCGGTGCGGCGCCTGTCCCGGTTCCTCCGCCCATTCCCGCTGTGATAAAGACCATTTCGGTCTTGTCATCGAAAAGCTCACGGATCTTGTCGGCAGATGCCTCGGCGCATTGTCTTCCGACATCAGGGACGTTTCCGGCTCCGAGACCGTTTGTTATTGCCTCTCCTATGAGCAATTTATTCGGCACCGGAGATTTTTCAAGATGCTGTGCATCTGTGTTGCATACCACGAAGTTCACGTGGGGAATTTTCTGGGCGTACATGTAATTGACAGCATTGCTGCCGCCGCCGCCTACGCCAATGACTTTTATGATGGCATCGTTTGCGTCTTTTACGAATCCTGATTCATCCGTAAGATCGTGGAAGTCGGGGGTCATTATATCGGTATTCATCTGAATTTAATCTGCTAATCGTTTTCGCTTCATTAAATGGAATAAGGTTTCATGTCAGTCAAGTGGATCCGAATCATCTTCTGCGTTGCCGAACATGGAGGATACCCATCCGGTTATTTTGCCTCCCCATCCTCCGCCTTTGGGCCGACGCGGTTTTCTGGCCTCCTCATCCGGTTCGGGCTCGGAGTCGGTGTTGGCATCGCCTGTCACAGGCACTCTTTCCTGTGCGGGACGTTCAAGACATTCCGCTTCATTGCCTGTGGCACCGGCATAGAGCACACTCGCCACATCGATTATCTCGCCTGAACTTATTTTCGTGTCTTCAAGGATGATATATTGCGGCAGCGTGCCTCTTCTTACATTAAGACTGCTTTTGTTGGAGAGGAGATCGAGCATTCCGTTGAGCTTCGAGGCTCCTCCTGTCACAACAATGCCTCCGGGAAGGTCGCTGTCTTTCAGTTCGGCATATTGAATCTGTTTCAGTATATTTACCACTATCTCTTCCGAACGCGCCACTATTATGTTTGACACATCCGCATCGCGTATGCCGTTGTAATTAAGGGTGGAGACTGTTTCTCTCGGAATTGCGTTTCCGGAAGTTATCTTTATCTCCTCCGCCCTCTCCTCAAGGATATTGAGCGATGTGAGGTCGCGGGTGATGTTGCGGCCTCCAAGCGGGAGAGTGGCGAAATATACGAGATGCCCGTTTTTATAGATTGTGACAGTAGTCGTCTCTCCACCCATATCCACAAGCATGCATCCAAGTCTTTTCTCCTCCGCTGTTAAAATCAGTTGTCCCGAGGCAAGTGCGGTTACAACTATCCCTTTTATCGATTTGCCGAGCTTGTCCTGCACGGTGCGTATGAGGTTGTTCTTGATTTCAGGGCGGCATACGACAAGGTCATATTCCGCGCTTATGCTGTCTCCCACGGCACCTTTGGGAGATGTGGTCTCAAGCCGTCCTACAGTATATGACCGAGGAACTGCATCCATGACCTCAAGCGAGGAGTCGATTGCAGTGGATCTTGCCTGCTGTAGAAGACGTGTGAGAATGTCATCGGTAATTTCCGTGTCGTCAGGAAGATTGATTGAAACGCGGGTTGGTATGGAACGGAGCGACAATCCTGACAATCCCACGAACAGACCGGTTATCCGTCTCGGCGCCACAGCAGGTTTGCGTTCCAGCAGACTTAATATCCGCGATATTCTCATGGATGTCTCTTCAAGATTCCGGATAACCCCGTACCGCACGCTTTCCACTCCCTTCTCCTGTTCGGAAGCTATGATGCAGAGCTGACCGTCAGGGCGAACCTTGCCCACGACAGCCACAATCTTCGAGCTGCTTATCTCAATAGCAGCGACATATCTATCTTCGGTCATTGCCTGTTTGTTCGTTTTTTCAGTTTTCGTTTTTCTGCGGCTGGTCGGAGATGTCGGGGAGGGTGTGCTCCTCCATGTCGAAATCATCCATATAGTCTTCGCTATGCTGCAGTTTTTTCTTGTCTCTCCTTGTTGCCACTATCTGGTCTTTGAATTTCACAGACACAGTGTCATATTCCATCCATCCCTTGTGCGGCATCACCTTGCGGTAGAAAAGGAAAAGGTTGTGGCTTTTCTCTTTCATTCGCGTGGTGTCTCCGAAATTCACCACATGCCCTTTGATTCTCGGCACGAGAATCAGATTGCGGCTGTCGCGGGCAACTATCATTCCGGTAAGATTCGCGAGCTTCGGGTCTCTGTCGATATATTTTACCAGCGGAAGCACGTCTTTCGGCGTAAAGGAAGACGTGAAGTTGCCGCAGACCACCGGCACATCGGTGAAGAATTCAGCCTTTGCCTCGATTCTTTTCCCCTCCCGGTTTATATAATATGATTTCCCCCCGTTGAAAACCCTCATCACCGGTTCGAGCGGTCTTGCCTCGACAAGGAGATGGTTTTCGGAGTTGATCATGCAGTGCACGCTCTCGAAATTGGAGAGGGAGGAAAGATATTTTTCAATCTTTCCGGTGTTCACATTATGAACCGGAATTCCGGTTATCTGTTCAGGATACCTGGCAAGTTCCGTCTCAATCCCGCTTCTTGTGCGTTCGAGAATACTGGGATTTTCGGATCCGAGTACATTGACCGTGATTCCCGTGCATTCATGGCGGCGAGCCTCCCGGTTAGCCCATACGGTCACCCAGGCGGTATATCCTGTAAGCAGGATAAGCAGCAGCCATTTCAGAACGGTATTTATCATCTTTGTGACAATATATCACGAATCTCCGGAAGCAGCCTGTCTATATCGGCAGCCCCCAGTGTCATCAGAATTTCAAAGTTACTATTTTTTATCAGATTCAACAAATCTTTTCGCTCGCAATATATTTTTTCAGATGATTTTACCTTATCAAGTATGATGTCGGTGGTGATTCCCGGTATAGGCAGTTCTCTTGCCGGATATATTTCCGGCATAATCACGCGGTCGGCTTCAGACAGGGCTTCGGCAAACTGTGGGGCGAAATCGCGTGTTCGGGTATAAAGGTGAGGCTGGAATATCACTGCAAGTTCTCTTCCGGGGAACAGTTTTCTTACCGAGCGTATCGAGTTCAGGACTTCATTCGGGCTGTGTGCATAATCATCGATAAGCACGGGTGCGTCCTTGTGTGCCGTTCCGTCGAGCCAAATCTCGAATCTTCTTTTTGCACCCAGAAATGTGGCGAGTCCCTCTCTTACATCATGTTCCGAAGCTCCTGCCGTTATTGAGGCGGCGGCTGCCGCGACTGCATTGTCAATGTTGATTTCAACAGGCACGCCAAGGCGTATGTCTTCTATTCTCAGACCCTCCGGACCGACGAGCGTGAAGGTCAGACGTCCGTCTTCGAAAACTATATTTTCAGCGTGCCAGTCTCCGTCCTCTCCTCCGCTGTATGTCTGCACCCGTACACCATCTTTTACATCCGGTTTGTATTTGAGACCGGTATGCGTGATGAGGGTTCCACCCGGTCTGACAAGTGACGTAAAAATCGAGAAAGCCTCGAGATAATGGTCTTCGTCACCGTAAATGTCAAGATGATCCGGGTCTGTAGAGGTGACAATCGCTATATATGGGTGAAGATGGTGGAATGACCGGTCGTATTCGTCTGCCTCGATGACCGACAGCGGAGACTTCTCGTTCAAGACAAGGTTGCTCCCCGTGTTTCTGAGGATTCCCCCCAGAAAGGCTGTGCATCCCGCATCTGAGTTGCGGAGGATGTTGGCTATCATTGATGATGTCGTGGTTTTTCCGTGCGACCCCGCGACACAGATGGCATCGGTGTCGGCGGTAATCTTGCCGAGAAGCGCGGCGCGTTTTATCACTTCGAACCCATTGCTTCGGAAGAACGCAAGTATATTGTTTGAGTCCGGAACCGCTGGTGTATACACTACTAAAGTGGTTTCCGGGTTACGGAAGTCTGCCGGAATCTCATCCACAGAATCGTTGAAAGACAGACAGGCTCCCTCTTTTTCAAGTTCACAGGTCAGTGCGGAAGGTGTGCGGTCATACCCCGCGACCTTATAGCCGTGGCGGAGATAATATCTCACAAGATTCGCCATTCCGATTCCTCCGGCTCCTACAAAGTATATGTTTGAACAGGTCATTTGTCAATAATTTTGAGTATCTCGTCCACAATCGCCTCGTCACTGTCGCGCATTGCCATTGCCGCGATATTTCGGCTCATGGTCTCAAGTCTCTTTTTGTCTGCTGCGAGAGAAATGACAGTGTCGGCAAGTGTCTCTCGCGCATCTGCGTCCGCTACCATTATTGCGGCGTTTTTGTCGACAAGCGCAAGCGCGTTTTTGGTCTGGTGGTCTTCGGCGACATTGGGAGAGGGCACAAGAATACAGGGTTTGCCGAGAATCTGCAATTCGCTTATTGATCCCGCTCCCGCTCTTGACACAACGAGATCCGCCGCTGCGTAGGCATTGCCCATGTCAGTGATGAATTCAGTCACCACTGCTCCTGAAAGTCCTTTGGCGGCAAGTTGCGCCCGGTTTCCGAAAGACTTGCCCGTCTGCCATATAATCTGCAGACCGCTTTCAAGAAGTTCTCTGATTCCTTTCTCCAGACTTTCGTTAAGCGTGCGTGCTCCAAGGCTTCCTCCAACCACAAGCACAGTCGTTTTTTCGGTATCAAGACCGAAAGACGCTCTTGCGTGTGCCCGGTCCTCCGTGTTGTCACAGAGATTCTTTCTGACCGGATTGCCGGTTATTACAATCTTGTCGGCAGGAAAAAACTTCTCCATTCCCTCATATGCCACACATATCTTGCGTGCTTTGGAAGCGAGGAGTTTGTTGGTCACTCCCGCATAGGAATTCTGTTCCTGTACAAGCGTCGGAACGCCGGCGCGCTGGGCGGCTTTAAGAGTCGGTCCAGAAGCGTACCATCCGACACCTGTATCTTATACACAGCTCCGAGCCCACGAGACAGGCAGAAAGCGCGTATGCCGTCTTCTGCTTGAAAAAAAAAAGGGGGGGGGGGGGGGGGGGGGGG
>CAMWMW010000044.1 GCA_947175455.1 uncultured Porphyromonadaceae bacterium
AAGCATAAGAGTGTCAACGGCAAGAAGGATTTCTGGGCACGAGGTGACGGATGGGTCCTCGCCGGTCTGGCAAAAGTTCTCGCCGACCTTCCGGCGGAATACAAGCATCGTGACTTCTTCGAGAAGAACTACAGAAAGCTTGCCGATGCGGTTGTGGCATGTCAGCAGCCTGAAGGCTACTGGACCCGGTCAATGCTTGATCCCGAACACGCTCCGGGACCGGAGACAAGCGGCACGGCATTCTTCACCTACGGTCTGCTGTGGGGCATCAACAACGGTTATCTTACTGACTCCCGTTATCTTGACGCGGCGCAGAAAGGATGGAAATACCTTCGAGGAAAGGCACTTCAGAAAAACGGTACGGTAGGCTATGTGCAGCCTATCGGAGAGAAGGCGATTCCGGGGCAGGTGGTCGATGCCGGCTCGACTTCCGATTTCGGAACTGGAGCTTTTTTGCTTGCAGCCTGCGAATATGTCAGACATCTTGAGAAAGGCAGAAATAAGGATAGAAAATACTGGTCAGACCTTGCATACAAAATCGCTTATCCCGTGCTCAGCAATATGGCTGACGGCAACCTGCAGAAGAATATGCTTGTAGAGGTAAGCCCCAACTGGGACGGCCGCGACAAGAAAGTGACGTATATGGAGACATTCGGTCGTCTGATGGCAGGCATTGCTCCCTGGCTCTCGCTGCCCGACGACGGCACGGAAGAGGGTAAGATGCGTTCCGAACTCCGTGAGATGGCACTTAAAAGTTACGCTCATGCCGTGAATCCCGACAGCCCTGATTATCTCGGCTGGCGCGGTCATGGTCAGGCTCTGGTGGATGCCGCATATGTGGCAGAGAGTTTCATACGCGGTTACGATGCGCTCTGGGTTCCTCTCGACGATGTCACGAAGCAGCGTTACATAACTGAATTCACACAGCTCAGAAAAGTCGATCCTCCTTATACAAACTGGTTGCTTTTCTCTTCCACGATAGAGAGCTTTCTTGCAAAAGTCGGCGCTCCTTATGACCAATACCGCGTGAACTCGGCGATACGCAAGACCGAGGAGTGGTATACCGGCGACGGCTGGTATGCCGACGGTCCCGACTTCGCATTCGACTATTACAGCAGTTATGTTTTCCATCCCATGTATCTGGAGACGCTTCAGAACATGAAAGACGCAAAGGCGTATACCCGCATACATTATCCGCGTTATTACGAGCAGGCTCTGAGAAGAACGCAGAAGTATGCCGTGGTTCTGGAGCGTCTCATATCACCCGAAGGAACATTCCCCGTGTTCGGACGTTCGATACCCTACCGCATGGCGACCATGCAGCCTCTCGCTCTGATGGCATGGTATGACAAGCTCCCTGCCGGAATGACCCCCGGACAGGTCCGTGCCGCTCTTACGGCAGTCATGCACAATATGTTTGACGGTAAAGAGAATTTCAACGAGAAGGATTTTCTTACAATCGGATTCTGCGGCCGTCAGCCTAACGTCGCCGACTGGTATACGAACAACGGCTCGCTTTATATGACCACACTTGCATTCATGCCTCTCGGTCTGCCTGCCACTCATCCGTTCTGGAGTGACGCTCCGCTCGACTGGACAAGCCGCAAGGCATGGTCTGGCAAGCCCTTCCCCAAGGACCATCACTGGAGGGGAGACAAACAGAGAATGGGTGATTTGTTCTGAAAAATCGTATACTATAAATAGAAGACAATTTTAAACAACATCTTAAACTGAACGCATAAATGGAAAATATGTTCTCCCTTGAAGGGAAAGTGGCTCTGGTCACAGGTGGTGTATACGGTATAGGTTTCGCGATTGCAAAGGCACTTCACGATGCCGGCGCGAAAGTGATATATAATGCTCATACAGAGGAGTCGATGAATACCGGCGCCGAGAATTACAAGGCTGCCGGAATTGATGCCAAAGGATATTTCTGCGATGTGACGGATGAAAAAGGCGTGCAGGAAATGATTGCCGACATAGAGAAAAACTACGGTGGTGTGGACATTCTTGTAAACAATGCCGGCATAATCAAGCGCACTCCGATGACTGAAATGGCAGTTGAGGATTTCCGTCTGGTTGTGGATATAGACCTTATCGCGCCGTTTATCTGCGCCAAAGCTGTGATTCCCGGCATGATAAAGAAAGGTCATGGAAAGATTATAAACATATGTTCGATGATGAGCGAGCTGGGCAGGGAGACAGTGTCCGCCTATGCCGCAGCTAAAGGAGGTCTCAAGATGCTTACCCGCAACATCTGTTCCGAATATGGTGATGCCAACATACAGTGTAACGGTATCGGTCCGGGTTATATCGCTACCCCGCAGACCGCTCCATTGCGCGAGCGTCAGCCGGATGGAAGCCGTCACCCGTTCGATCAGTTCATCATCGCCAAAACACCGGCGGGCCGGTGGGGTACTCCTGAAGACCTCATGGGTCCGGCGGTGTTCCTTGCATCAGATGCCTCCAACTTTGTCAACGGCCATGTGCTTTACGTAGACGGAGGTATTCTTGCCTATATCGGCAAACAACCCTGATAATTATAATTTAACCTACCATAAGTGATGATGAATCGCATGATGTTGTTGTCTGCGGTGTTCGCCTGCGCCCTGTCGGCGCAGGCGGAGTCCGTGGAAATCACGGTTTACAACCCTGCCGGATTCGCGAGGGAAAACGAGATTGCGGAGGTTGACGAGAGCGCGGTGAAATCCCGTCTCGGCTCTCCTTTCTTCGTTCTCACGGATGCGCAGGGGCAGGAGGTTCCATGGCAGAAGACACACGACGGGAAAATATTGTTCCCAGTAAATGTCGCTGCCGGTGACTCGGCGGTATATGTGGCGGCTCCCGGAGTGCCGCATCCCGTGACACCCCTTGTCTACGGCCGTCTCTTCCCCGAGCGTGCCGATGACATGACATGGGAGAACGACCACGGCGCGTATCGCGCGTATGGACCGCGCCAGCAGAAGAACGGAGACCGCACGTTCGGTTACGACATATGGACAAAGTCTGTGCCGGACCTTGTGCTTGAAAAAAGATATATCGGCAACAACCGTCAGGGCAAGACGTTTCATCGTGACTATGGCGAGGGGATGGATGTGTATACCGTCGGTCCGACACTCGGCGGAGGCACAAACGCATTGCTTGACGCCTCCGGTGAAATCATGTATCCGTGGTGTTTCTCGGAATATGAGATTCTCGAACAGGGACCGCTGCGGTTTCAGGTCAGGCTGGTTTATCCCCCTGTGACAGCGGAAAAAGGGATACCCGCAGCCGAGCAGCGCGTGATAACCCTTGATGCCGGAGACTGGTTCAACAGAACGGATGTGACTTATTACGGACTCGATTCCGCAATGGATATGGTTGCAGGGCAGGTCGTGCATGTCCAGAACCCCGAAGGTTATGTGCTCGACAGGAAGAACAATGCCGTGGCATATGCGGATCTCACCGAAAATGCGGAAGCCGGTAACGGGACCATATATCTCGGAATGCTTGCCGTCTCTGACTCCGAGCCGTTGTATATGCCTCTTTCCGCACCTGCGGGTGATGCCGTGGGGCATGTGGTTCTCAAAGGCAAGGTGGAGAATGCGAAACCGTTCACATATTACTGGGGTGCAGGATGGAGCAAAGGCGGAGTGTCGGCGATGGATGTGTGGCGTGAGAAGATAGAGCGCAAAAGGATGTGTCTCGACAACCCGCTTCGTATTAAAGTAATTTCAAGAAAGTGATAAAAAGAGATGGAAGAAGTTTTTAAATACATAATCGGTCTCGGCGCCGCCGTAATGATGCCGGTGATTTTTACTGTGCTCGGACTCTGCATCGGCATCAGGTTCGGGGATGCGTTGAAATCCGGACTGAAGGTCGGGGTCGGTTTCGTGGGTCTCTCCATAGTGACGGCGTTGCTGACTTCGGCACTTGGACCGGCTCTTAACAAAGTGGTGGAAATCTATGACCTCCAGCTTAAAGTGTTCGATATGGGCTGGCCGGCTGCGGCGTCAGTTGCATACAATACTGCGGTCGGTGCATTTGTGATTCCGGTGTGTCTTGGTGTCAACCTTCTGATGCTTTTCACCAAAACTACGCGCACTGTCAATATCGACCTGTGGAATTACTGGCATTTCGCATTTATAGGGGCTGTGGTATATTTCGCTTCCGATTCACTCGCCTGGGGATTTTTCGCGGCAATAGTGTGTTACGTGATTACTCTTGTCATCGCGGACATGACGGCACGCAAATTCCAGAATTTCTATGAGGGAATGGATGGAATTTCAATTCCTCAGCCGTTTTGCGCGGGTTTCGTGCCTTTTGCAGTCGGGGTGAACTGGCTTTTCGACAGGATTCCCGGCGCGAACAAGGTAGACATTGACGCCGAAGGGTTGAAAAAGAAATTCGGTGTGCTCGGAGAACCGCTCATGCTCGGAGTCATTGTCGGTGTCGGCATCGGTTGCCTGACATGCGAGAGCTGGAAGGAGATTGTTGACAATATTCCCTATATCCTCGGTCTCGGAATCAAGATGGGAGCCGTGATGGAGCTTATCCCCCGTGTTACAGTGCTCTTTATCGAGGGTCTCAAGCCTATCTCCGAAGCTACAAGAAGTCTTATCTCCAGGAAGTTCAAGGGTGCTGACGGTCTGAACATCGGCATGAGTCCGGCACTCGTCATCGGTCATCCCGCAACACTTGTCGCATCTATCCTGCTCATTCCTGTGACGCTGCTTCTTGCCGTTGTGCTTCCGGGCAACCAGTTCCTTCCGCTGGCATCATTGGCGGGAATGTTCTATCTCTTCCCTCTGATGCTGCCGTATACGAAAGGCAATGTGGTCAAGACATTCGTTGCCGGACTTGTGGCGATAGTCGCGGGTCTTTATATGGTTACTAATATGGCTCCCGCATTTACGATTGCCGCCGCCGATGTGTTCTCGGCGACCGGAGATGCCGCCGTGGCGATTCCGGCAGGGTTTGACGGCGGTTCGCTCGATTTCGCTTCGAGTCCTCTGTCTTGGATAATCTACCAGTGTTCCTGCAATCTCAAATGGATCGGCGCCGGTCTGCTTGTTGCGGTGGCTCTCGGCATGGCTGTGTTCAACCGCATACTGATTGTCCGAAATCAGAAGGCTATGATTGCCGCCGGTTCCGACAGACTCCAGAAAACTGAGTAAACAAATTCCTCATTCAGACAATCCGGAATAAGTCTGGAAAATATTGAATAAACAGAATAACGACAATATGAAAAGAATAGCATTATCTCTATTTATGCTTGCGGCGTGTGGCGCGATGCAGGCACAGACCAACTACCAGGTTCTTCATGCGTGTCATCCCGCAGATGTGAAACATTATGACAACGAGCAGCTCCGTTCCCGTTTTCTGATGGAGAAAGTGATGGAGGCGGATAAGGTAAACCTCACATACACGATGTATGACCGTCTCATTTTCGGAGGTGTCATGCCTGTGTCGAAGACTGTCGAGCTTGAGACAATCGATCCCCTCAAGGCGGAGTATTTTCTGGAACGCCGCGAGCTTGGTGTGATCAACACAGGAGGCGACGGCATAGTGAATGTGGACGGCAAGGATTACGAACTGCATTTCAAGGATGCACTGTATGTCGGTCAGGGAAACAAGAAAGTTACTTTCAGAAGCAAGGATGCGGCAAATCCCGCCAAGTTCTATATCAATTCCACACGCGCCCACAAACATTACAAGACTCAGCTCATCTCGATCGACGGTCGCAAAGGCACCATAAAGGCGAACCAGATCAAGGCAGGCTCGCTTGCCGAAAGCAACGACCGTGTGATCAACCAGCTGATTGTAAACAACGTTCTTGAGGAAGGTCCCTGTGAACTTCAGATGGGTCTGACAGAGCTTAAGACAGGTTCTGTCTGGAACACCATGCCCGCCCACACCCACGACCGTCGTGTGGAGGCATACTATTACTTCAATGTGCCCGAAGGCAACCGTATCTGCCATCTCATGGGAGAACCCAAGGAGAACCGTCTTATCTGGATGAATCCCGAGCAGGCGGTGATTTCGCCCGAATGGAGCATCCATTGCGCGGCAGGCACAAGCAACTATATGTTTATCTGGGGCATGGGCGGCGAAAATCTCGACTATACCGACCAGGACCGCTTCCCTTACACAGAGATGCGTTGACTCCGGTCTTCTCTTTTGACTCACAGCTGTGAGTCCGGAAGTGTGCCCGATCTGATCGGACACACTTTTTTTATGATACAGGAATGGGTTTGGAAGGTGTGTTTTTGGCAGTTGGGTGGAAATTTGTTAATTTTGCAGTGAACTATGTGGAACGGCAATGTCGTTTTAGAAGAGTAATCACATAGTCTGATATTTTCAGATGGCAAATAAACTGGTTGAAATAATAGCCGATAATGCCCGCAGGCTGCAAGGACGCGAAGCTTACCGCTTCTGCTGGCGTAAGGACGGTGAATGGCTGTCGACATCCTGGGAAGAGTTCGCCGTGCAGGTTGATGTCGCCGCAAAGGCTTTGGCTATGCTCGGTCTTATAGAAAAAGACACTGTCGCCATATGCTCTCCCAATACACCCCAGATTCTGATAACTGAGTTCGGTGCGTTCAAGAACCGGCTTGCCTGCATCCCGATATATTCGAGCAGTTCGCAGGCGCAGTATGATTTTATCGTGTCGGACGGGGGAGCGTCGGTGCTGTTTGTGGGCGACAGCCATCAGTATCCGCTTGCATACAATCATTGGAAAGCTAATCCCGGCAAGATACGCCGGATTGTGATATTCAAGAATGACGGTCTGGATCTTCGTGAAGATGACACGGTGTCTATCTTTTGGGATGACTTTGTGCGTCTCGGTATTAACGCTCCGGAAGAAACAGCCCGTGAGGTCGAAAGACGGGCGTCAGACGGTCTGCCGGAAGATATGGCTACGCTGATATATACTTCAGGCACTACAGGCGAACCCAAGGGGGTGGTCATAACCCATGGCAATTATGATGCCGCCATTGCGATGCATCTCAAGATGCTGACATCAATAAACGACGATGACCTGTCAATGGCGTTCCTCCCGATGTCTCACATCCTCGAGAAGGCATGGTGCTTCTTCTGTGTTTCACGCGGACTCGCCGTTGCGGTCAATTATGACCCGCGTCTGATTCAGGACACTATACATGAGGTGCATCCAAATCTTATGTGCTGTGTGCCGAGGTTCTGGGAGAAGGTATATGCCGGAGTAAAGGAGAAGATCGCGGCGATGAGTCCGATGCAGAGGACTCTGGTGAACCGTGCGGTAAGCGTGGGTCGCAGGCGTAATCTCCACTACAGAAGACGTGGCAAGAAGGCGCCTTGGTATGTCGAGAAGGAATATCAGTTCTGGGACAAGCGCATATTCTCGAAACTGAAGGGTGCCGTAGGTATTCCTAATCCGAATTTCTTCCCGACGGCGGGTGCGCCACTGAGCGACCGTATCTGTGAATTCATGCATTCTGTGGGAATAGATATAATAATAGGATACGGTCTAAGCGAGACCACAGCCACGGTAAGCTGCTTCCCGGAAACCGACTATGAGATAGGAACCGTGGGCTTGCCCTTGCCGGGTGTGAAAGTGCGGATTGACGATAACGGTGAAATTCTGGTAAAGGCGCCCACCGTGACTCCCGGATATTACAATAATCCGGAGGCAAACGCAAAAGCCTTTACGGAAGACGGATATTTCCGCACAGGTGATGCGGGACATTTCACGCCATCGGGCGCGCTTGTGCTTACCGAAAGGGTCAAAGACCTTTTCAAGACTTCGAACGGCAAGTACATAGCCCCGCAGATGCTTGAGAGCCGTCTTGCCGAAAACAAATATATAGACGAGGTGGCTGTGATCGGAGACAAACGGAAATACGTCACGGCTCTTGTGGTGCCTAACTTGTCGCAGTTGCGGAGATGGGCGGAGAAGGAAGGTATGCAGACCTCCGACAGTGTCGCGTTGTGTGCTGACCCGCGCACCGTGGCGTTCATGATGTCGGAGATAAATCCGGTGCAGGCGGATCTTGCGGAATTCGAGAAAATAAAGAAGATAACTCTCCTGCCGCATCATTTCTCGATAATGAACGGCGAGGTGACAAACACGATGAAGGTAAGACGCCCCATCGTAAATGAACGCTATGCGGCTGAGATTGAAAAAATGTATGACGAATGATAACACTCGAACAACTTAAAGACGCTGAAGAGCGCACTGCCGCGCTCAAAAGGTATCTTGACATAGATTCAAAAAGGATCGAAGTCGAGGAGGAGGAATTGCGCACGCATGTCGCCGACTTCTGGGACGACAGGGAGAAGGCTGAGGCTCAGATGCGCAAGATCAAGGAGCTTCATTTCTGGATTGATTCCTACACCGCGCTTGAAAAGCAGGTGGAGGAACTTCAGCTCGCCTTTGATTTTGTGAAGGAGGAGCTTATAACGGAGCAGGAGGTCGACCAGCAGTATGGGGCTGTGGTCAAGGAGCTTGAACGTCTTGAACTCCGCAATATGCTCCGCCGCGAGGAAGACAAGCTCGGAGTGGTGCTGAAAATCAACTCCGGCGCCGGCGGCACCGAGAGCCAGGACTGGGCGCAGATGCTCATGCGCCTGTATCTGCGTTATGCGGAACGCCATGGCTATAAGACATCCATCGCACAGATTCTCGATGGTGACGAGGCGGGAATCAAGTCTGTGACAATTAATGTGGAAGGCGATTATGCATATGGCTTCCTAAAGAGCGAGAACGGAGTGCACCGACTCGTGCGAGTAAGTCCCTACAACGCGCAGGGAAAGCGTATGACTTCATTCGCCTCGGTATTTGTC